>CALLHT010000233.1 GCA_938009335.1 uncultured Rhizobiaceae group bacterium | reverse complement strand
GACCTGCGTTCAGCTAAAATCTAACTACTGATTTTCCAACTGATTACCCGGAAGGGCCCATGAGGCCCTTCCTACCTGACTTGGAACCCACTCATGTCCCGTCTATTTCGCCTGATAAGTGCCTTCATCCTGTTTGCGGTGTTCGCAACACCTGCTCAAGCATCACCGGAAAAATTTCTTGAAATTCTGGAGCGCGATTTCAAGCTGATCCAACGCAGTTCTGTCAAAACCATTGGTCCTGTTCTGGCTGACATCCAAGCCAGTGATTTTGATAAAGCTGCCGATTTCCTATCTAACTGGGAAGGGAAATCCCTTTGGTTCCGGAAAGAAGACAATCACTTTTTCTACGTTACGACCGAAGACAAAAAGACTTACTCGCTGATCAATATCATCAGCGGTCAAGAGGCTGGCACTGCTGATAAACGTGAACTCAAACAAATTAAGCCAAACAGCGGAGTAAGACGGCTTCTGAGTTCTGCCTTGGCCCAGTTCCGACTGGTCAGTCCCGATCTTGAGGTGCGTCGTGCCAGCCTGGAAAGCATATCGCGTGATGCAAAACCCGAACATCTGCCAGCCCTTCGCGCTGCTCTGACTTCAGAAACGGATGCAGAACTTAAAACGCATTTATATGAGCTGGAACGTCTCCTGACTATGCAATTTGGCGTTACGCCTGATGAACGAGTTGAGGCCATTCGAGGGTTTGCTGGGAATCTAAATTTGGACGTCAGGGCAAAACTAAACCCGCTCCTGACAAATTCGGTAAGCGTTGCGGAAACTCTGCCGGAAGATGCCAATATCGCCCGGGTCATCAAGCCTGGGAGAACTTATGTGGATGAAGATGCTTCTGCGCAGAACTTAACCGTCTTAGAATGGTTCTCCGGTGAACAAGCTGAGCTTACGCAAGACGCAGCCTATGCAATGCTGGTGAATGCTGGGAAAGCGCCAGCTCTTGTAACGAAAGCAGAGCGAGATCAGGCGCTGATCTCTAATGTTATAGATGGCAATGTTGGGCGATATGAAGTCACAAGCCTCAACACAGAAACCATGCGTGATGCAGCATATTCAGACCTTGTTGTTTTAGGAGTTGTACCGGTCTCTCCAACGCCTGCACAGATTGAAGAGGCGGTTAATACTCATGTATTCTACGCAAGCTTTTCAGAGACAGATCCTGAGGTTACCGCAGCAGTTCGCGAGACCCTTGGCAGTATCAATTCGTCCGTCCGTTGGAATACATTTCTCGACCTTGCTTTGGACGCAATTAGTTTGGCTTCCATCTATTTTTTGGCCGCCATTGGTCTTGCCATCACATTTGGAGTGATGCGTGTCATTAACATGGCCCATGGTGAGTTCATCATGATGGGGGCCTATTCAGGTTACGTGGTGCAGCAGTTTATCACCAACTACACGTTGTCAATTATTGTGGCGATACCTGTAGCCTTTGCTGTCACCTTTGCCGCTGGCGTGGCGCTGGAACGGCTGGTCATTCGACACCTTTACGACCGTCCGCTTGAGACCCTTCTTGCAACCTTTGGTGTTTCGATTGCCCTACAGCAGTTGGCAAAGAATATTTTCGGCACGCAAGCCCGTCCTCTCACCGCACCGGATTGGCTTGATGGCGCATTGGTAATAAATGACGTTGTATCCATCAGCTGGATCAGGATCGCGATTTTCGGTTTGAGCATCATTTTCTTCGTCGGCCTCTGGTGGACTTTGAATAAGACCCGTCTTGGCCTTGAAACCCGTGCGGTGGTGCAAAACCCGCGTATGGCATCATCTATGGGAATCAATCCGGATAAGATTAATATGCTCACTTTTGGTCTTGGATCAGGGATCGCGGGTATCGCAGGTGTAGCCATCGGTCTTTATGCGAAAGTCACATCAGAACTGGGTAGCGATTACATCGTTCAAAGCTTTATGACTGTTGTGATTGGTGGCGTTGGAAACATCTGGGGCACGCTGGCGGGCGCTGGTCTGATTGGAGTTTTCCAGAAATTGATTGAGAACTTCAATCCCTCAAATACGCTGGCAGCGCAAACCTATATGATAATCTTCATCATCATTTTCATTCAGTTCCGACCGCGCGGATTGATCGCCCTCAAGGGCAGAGCAGCGGAGGCGTGATATGACTGAAACTGTACTACAATCGCATAGCATTGATTCCGAATTCGGAGGACCGCTCATACGGTTTTTGATGCGTAATCCCTCAACGCTGGTGTTCCTTGGGCTGCTCGGTATCTTTACGATCTTTGTCACAATCCTGAGTGAGGGATTTGGCTTAGGACTTATCTCAACAAGCCTTGTTAAAACTCTTGGTAAAACGCTTTGCTTTTGTCTCGTGGCGCTGGCGATGGACCTGCTATGGGGATATTGCGGCATTCTAAGCCTTGGGCATTTTGCATTCTTCGGCCTTGGCGGATATATGATCGGCATGTGGCTCATGTATGCGCGCACTGAATTGATTGTTGTGAAAGCTGGTCAAGCCGCTGCTCTTCCGATGACGCCGGAAGAGATACACGATGCCATCGGTACGCAGATATTCGGCGTTGTTGGTGGCTCCGAGTTCCCGTTGATCTGGGCATTCTCCCATAGTCTGCTGGCGCAATTGGCGCTTGTTATTCTAGTGCCGGGTGCTTTGGCACTCGTCTTCGGATGGCTTGCATTTCGAAGCCGCGTAACCGGCGTTTATCTTTCCATTTTAACACAGGCCATGACGCTGGCGCTGGCACTCTATCTATTTCAGAACGATAGTGGGTTGAGAGGCAATAACGGTTTGTCCGGTTTGCAGAACTTGCCCGGATTGGCAGAAACGCCTCAAGCAATTATTTCTGTCTGGTTCTTATGGGCGTCTGCGCTTGCATTGGGATTATCTTATCTTGCAATCAAGTTGATTGTGGAATCGAAATTTGGAAATGTAATCCGTGCCATTCGCGATGACGAAAGCCGGGTTCGCTTTCTGGGTTACAATGTCGAAGCATACAAACTTTTCGTATTTGTTCTAACAGCAATTATGGCAGGTATCGCGGGTGCATTATATTATCCGCAAGCAGGTATCATTAATCCGGCAGAAATCGCCCCAATTGCATCCATCTATCTAGCGGTCTGGGTGGCGATCGGCGGGCGTGGCAGGCTCTATGGCGCGGTTATTGGTGCGGCCTTTGTTTCACTCCTTTCGTCGCTTTTTACCGGAGGCCAAATTCCAAACATTCCGCTCGGGTTTTATGATCTGCAATGGGTGGACTGGTGGCTGGTTCTGCTGGGTGTGACGTTTGTTGTGACCACTCTTTATGCCTCAAATGGTCTGGGTGGATTGTTCGATCGGTTTTCGACAAAGAAGGAGGAAAAAGCAGATGGATAGCCTTCTCGAAGTCGATCGTATCTCCGTTTCATTTGATGGTTTCAAAGCGATCAACAATCTCAGCTTTCAAATTGGTGATCGGGAATTGCGTGCGATCATTGGACCCAATGGGGCTGGCAAGACAACATTCATGGATATCGTTACCGGCAAAACCCGCCCCGATAGCGGAGATGTATTGTGGGGTGAGAAGAATGTTTCGCTTCTCCGACATACTGAATCAAACATAGCAAGGATGGGCGTAGGTAGAAAATTTCAACGTCCGACAGTTTTTGAAGATCAAACCGTAGAAGACAATTTAATGATGGCGCTGCAGAATGATCGTAGTCCGTTCAAAACGCTTTTTTATGATTACAGCAAAGCAGATCAGGAAAAAGTCTATCAGATTGCGATCGATATTGGGTTGATTGATAAAATTTCACGTTCTGCGGCTGAGTTGTCCCATGGTCAAAAACAATGGCTAGAAATCGGCATGTTACTCGCACAAGACCCGCAATTGCTGTTGGTCGATGAACCGGCTGCCGGAATGACAGGCGATGAGCGAAAGAAGACAGTGAAATTGTTGCGCAAGCTCGCCAAAGACCATGCCATCGTCGTCGTGGAGCATGACATGGAATTCGTGCGTAGTCTCAATTGTCGCGTAACAGTCCTTCATGAAGGCTCTGTTCTGGCAGAAGGCAGTCTGGATCATGTTACAAACAATCAAGAGGTGATTGATGTCTATCTTGGTCGCTAGGAAACTCTGATAATGCTGAATGTATCAAACATTGATCTACACTATGGTGCTGCGCAAATTCTTTATGACGTCTCTGTTAAAGCAGAGCCAGCATCGGTGACCTGTATCATGGGGCGAAATGGAGTCGGCAAAACTTCTTTGCTTAAAGCCATCACCGGGCATCATCCAATCTCTTCCGGTGTGATAGACTTGGACGGCAATGCTGTTTCCAAAACACTACCTCATACCCGCGCCGCAAGCGGCATAGCGTATGTTCCGCAGGGACGCGATGTATTTCCGATGTTGAGCGTGCAAGAAAATCTTGAAACTGGCTTTTCGCTTCTACCGCGTTCCGAAAGAACTTTGCCTGATGAAGTCTTTGAGCTCTTTCCTGTTCTAAAGAAAATGCTGGGTCGACGCGGTGGTGACTTGTCTGGCGGGCAGCAACAACAACTTGCAATTGGTCGGGCGCTTGTAATGCGACCCAAAGTTCTGGTGCTCGACGAACCAACCGAAGGCATTCAGCCCTCGGTCATCAAGGATATCGGGAGAGCGATTGAATATCTTCGCGACACCGCCGGCTTGGCAATTGTGCTTGTTGAACAATATCTTGATTTCTGCCGCCAACTTGCAGACGATGTTTACATCATGGATCGCGGCAAGATGGTCCACCATGGGCCGGCAAATGACCTGGATAAAAAGAATGTACGCAAGCACCTCTCAGTCTGACGCAATCCAAAATTTACCGCTGGATATGCATGATCAGCGTGTGGATGCGAAAGCCGCTGTCTCCTTCAAACATAATGGCAAGACAACAAAGCTTGATAGGCTTTACCAACAGGGCAGCGCAAAGATACGCTTTCCAAAGCATTATGATGAGTCTTTGGAAGCGGTTCTTATCAACACGGCTGGCGGTTTGACGGGGGGAGATTTTCTCAGCTGGGACGTCAGCCTCAATTCAGATTGCAATGCTATTATTACCACTCAGGCCTGCGAGAAATCGTACAAATCGATATCAGGAGCGGCGCGTGTGCAGACGTCCCTTCGGATTGGAAAAAACAGCGCTTTGCATTGGGTTCCACAAGAAACGATCCTTTATAATAGCTCTTCGCTGTCAAGAACCTTTGACGTTGAAATGGCGCATGGTTCTGAGTTGCTGGCGCTTGAAAGTGTCATGATGGGCCGTGAAGCCATGGGTGAGACTGTAGACGACGTGCAGTTTCATGACCGCTGGCGTGTTCGCTGCGAGGGGAAAGTAATTTTTGCTGATGATCTGCGCATCGCTGGTTCAACTAACTCTCTTGCAAAGTTCGGCAAGAACCGAGCACTGGCCAGCTTGTTGTTTGTCTCTTCAAAAGACAACGAGACGCTTCGATCAATTGTAACCAAGCTTCATGATGTCTCTAAAGATGTTGTTTCAGGCTTCAGCGCTTTTGAGGGAAAGATAACCGGACGCATTCTAGCATCAGACACCTATGCGTTACGGCAGGCACTGGTGCCAGTCTTAGACATTTTGCGTAATGCAGAGTTGCCGCGTGTATGGAGGATATAATTTATGCATCTAACTCCAAGGGAAAAAGACAAATTGCTGATTGCTATGGCAGCGGAAGTGGCGCGCAAACGGCTTGAGCGTGGCGTGAAGCTCAATCACCCAGAGGCCATCGCACTGATTACGGATTTTGTCGTGGAGGGTGCACGTGATGGACGCTCGGTCGCTGACCTCATGGAAGCCGGGGCGCATGTGATCACCCGTTCGCAAGTCATGGAAGGCATTCCGGAAATGATCCACGACATTCAGGTGGAAGCAACCTTTCCCGATGGCGTGAAACTCGTAACTGTGCACGAACCGATACGCTAGGAGAAGTAGAATGATCCCCGGAGAAATAATCACTGCTGACGGTGATATTACGCTCAATGAAGGCGCAGAAAAAATCACGCTGAAAGTTGCCAATACAGGCGACCGTCCTGTTCAGGTGGGCAGCCATTATCATTTTTATGAAACAAATTCCGGCCTTGAGTTCGATCGCGAGACGGCAAAAGGCATGCGCCTTGATATTGCTGCGGGTACTGCAGTCCGCTTTGAGCCCGGTCAAGCGCGCGATGTTACACTGGTTCCACTGGCGGGAAATCGTAAGGTGTTTGGGTTCAACCAAAAAGTTATGGGAGACGTCTGATGCCCGCTTCAATCTCAAGAGCAGCCTATGCAGACATGTTTGGTCCTACGACGGGAGATAAAGTTCGGCTTGCTGATACAGAACTCTTCATTGAAGTTGAGAAAGATCTCACGACCTATGGCGAGGAAGTGAAGTTCGGCGGCGGCAAAGTCATTCGTGATGGAATGGGTCAAAGCCAGATAACCCGTGCTGGGGGAGCTGTTGATACAGTCATCACCAATGCTTTGATTGTGGATCACACCGGTATCTATAAAGCCGATATTGGTCTGAAGAGCGGTGAGATTGCGGCCATCGGCAAGGCTGGTAATCCTGATACTCAACCGAATGTCGATATCATTATTGGACCTGGCACAGAGGCGATTGCCGGAGAAGGTAAGATTGTTACTGCGGGTGGTTTTGATAGTCATATTCACTTCATTTGCCCGCAGCAAATTGAAGAGGCGCTAATGTCCGGCGTCACAACCATGCTGGGTGGTGGAACAGGACCTGCGCATGGCACGCTTGCCACAACCTGTACACCTGGCCCTTGGCACATAGGACGCATGATCCAGTCTATGGATGCGTTCCCCATGAACATTGGCCTGTCCTGCAAAGGCAATGCATCACTTCCTGCAGCATTGGAAGAAATGGTCAAGGGCGGCGCATGTGCCATGAAACTGCACGAAGACTGGGGTACAACACCCGGCGCAATCGATTGCTGCCTTTCGGTAGCAGATGAGTATGACGTTCAGGTGATGATCCATACGGATACATTGAACGAGTCCGGTTTTGTTGAGAATACCATCAAGGCAATTGATGGCCGAACCATCCACGCATTCCATACCGAAGGCGCAGGCGGTGGACACGCGCCTGATATCATCAAGGTTTGTGGGTTGGAGAATATCCTTCCCTCTTCAACCAACCCGACGCGGCCTTATACGGTCAATACCCTTGATGAACATCTCGACATGCTGATGGTCTGTCATCACCTTGACAACAACATTCCAGAGGATGTGGCGTTTGCTGAAAGTCGTATCCGCAAAGAAACCATCGCGGCGGAAGACATTCTTCATGACATGGGTGCGTTCTCCATCATCGCATCGGACAGTCAGGCGATGGGCCGTGTGGGTGAAGTTCTCATTCGGACCTGGCAAACTGCTGATAAGATGAAACGTCAACGCGGCAGCTTGGCTGAAGACCAGGGGGACAATGATAATTTTCGAGTTCGCCGTTACATTGCGAAATACACCATCAATCCTGCGATTGCGCATGGCATTGATAAGCATATTGGCTCGGTGGAAGTTGGCAAACGTGCAGACCTTGTCATGTGGTCTCCTGCTTTCTTTGGGGTAAAACCTGATATGGTTTTGATCGGGGGCACAATCGCTGCTGCACCGATGGGGGATCCCAATGCTTCCATCCCAACGCCGCAACCTGTTCACATGCGCCCAATGTTTGGCGCCTTCGGTAAGTCCCTTACTAACTCATCCGTGACCTTTGTATCCAAAGCCGCAAAAGAAGATGATCTTGGCTCCAAACTGGGCGTTGAAAAACGGATGCTGGCCGTTGAGAATACACGCGACGGGATCGGTAAATCATCCATGATATTGAACAACGCCACGCCGGAGATCGAGGTGCATCCGGAAACCTATCAGGTTCGAGCCAATGGCGAACTATTAACGTGCGAGCCGGCTGAAGTTGTTCCCATGGCGCAACGGTACTTTTTGTTTTGATTATGACTACCGCATCCATCATCCATTCCCACACGCATAATCCGGTTGACACCATAACGTTGGACGAAACGGCACGTCATCGTCGTCGTTTGAAAATGATGTCTGATGGTGGCATTGAATTCTTGCTCGATCTGCCAGAAGCACGCTTATTGCGTCACGGTGAGGGGATTGAACTTTCGGACGGTCGTATCATTGAGGTGATTGCAGAGCCTGAACCTCTTTATGAAGTGCGCGCGGAATCTCAGCATCACTTACTGCAACTTTCATGGCAGCTTGGAAACAGACACCTGCCAACACAAATTTTGGAAAACCATCTCCGCATCCGGCAAGACCATGTGATCAAGGACATGCTGGAGGGGCTGGGCGCAACCGTTACGGAGATCACCGCTTCTTTTGATCCGGAAGGTGGCGCTTACGGCGGTCATCATCGAGGGCATTCTCATGACTAATTTGTCTGGAAATCTACGATGAGAAACTTGCTGTTTATTTGCGGAAAATGCCGTCAGCGCAGTCCAACAGCTGAGCATGTGTTTTCTAAACTGGAAAATGTCGAGACAGATGCTGCTGGTTTGAGTAACGACGCGGATATCGTTTTGGGTGTGGATCAATTGCAATGGGCAACCGATGTAATTGTTATGGAGAAAGCACAAGCTGCCAAACTGCGCCATAAGTACAAAAAGCACCTGGATGGAAAGCGAATTATAAGTTTGGATGTGCCCGATCAGTTTTCTTACATGCAACCGGAGTTGGTGGAGCTTTTGAAGACACGAATGGCACGGGTGCTATGACTAAACTCCAATCGCTCATTCGGTTGCAAACATGGCTTTCGCCTGCATTTCCAACAGGGGCATTTAGTTATAGCCATGGATTAGAGGCGGCAATTGGCAATGGTGTTGTTTCCAGTCCTAAAGATTTAGCCGACTGGCTTCTTGATCTGTTGACGTCCGGCCCCGGTTGGAATGACGCGGTGGTTTTAGCGGAGGCTTGGCGAATTTCTGCGAGAAAAGCTGATCTAAGCGAAATCGCAAACCTGTCAGAGGCAATGAGTTTTTCTGCATCGCGCCATCTGGAAACCATGGCTCAAGGCAGCGCATTTTTACTCGCTGCAAAAGCCTGGTGTGAAATGGATGCGCCATTGGACTGCCCTTTACCGGTAGCGGTTGGCTCTGTTGCTGGCAGTCTTGGTATTGATCTTGAACACGCTTTAGGTGCGTATTTGCATGCTTACGTATCAAACCAGATACAGGCAGCTTTGCGCTTAATGAAATTGGGCCAGCAAGGCGGCGTTGAAATGCTGGCGATGCTCGAAGACATGGTTCTTGAGGCGGCAAACCGTGCAGCGTCTTCAACACTTGATGATTTAGGAAGCAACACTGTCATGGCTGACATCGCCGCCATGCAGCACGAAACGTTACCCAGTAGGATTTTCAGATCATGAGTAAGAACGGACCTTTGCGCGTTGGCATTGGCGGGCCAGTAGGTTCTGGCAAAACAACAATCACGGCAGCTTTGTGTAAAGCCATGCGGGATGATTATTCCGTTGGCGTGATCACCAATGATATTTACACGCAAGAAGACCGCGATGCGCTGGTACGCATGCAAGCGTTAACATCTGACCGTATAATCGGAGTAGAAACTGGTGGCTGTCCGCATACGGCTATTCGGGAAGATGCTTCGATTAACCTGCGTGCGATTGCTGATTTGAATAAAACACACCCAGAGCTTGATGTGGTGTTTATTGAATCCGGTGGGGACAATCTGGCAGCGACGTTTTCGCCGGAATTAGCCGATATAACGCTTTACGTGATTTCAGTCTGCCAAGGAGAGGAGATCCCTCGCAAAGGTGGTCCCGGCATCACGCGTTCTGATTTGTTGATCATCAACAAGAAGGATCTCGCGCCCTATGTGGGTGCAGATTTAAATGTGATGGACCGCGATGCAACCGCTAATCGTGGTGGAAAACCATTCATCTTCACGGATGCAAAAAATGGAGATGCCTGCGCCGATATTGCCAACTTTGTAGCGAAAACGGGCGGCATGCTGCTTCGCAGGGGCGCATAGATTTCTGGTTTCATTAAATGTCGGTTTCGTAGAAAGTTTCAGTACTTCGCGCGATATGGCTAAATGACCGCTTTCCCCGGTGAGTTCAATTGATCGCCGCAACACATTGGTTAAATTTCTCAGCTGGGGTTTGATATTGCAAGGTCTTTCTTGGACGTTCATTAAGTTGTCTTGCGATAGCACTAAGTTTGGCTTGTGAATGTACTGACAAGTCAGTTCCACGTGGCAGATATTGCCTTAGCAGCCGATTGGTATTTTCGTTTGAACCGCGCTGCCATGGCGAATGTGGATCGCAGAAGTAAACCTCTACATCCGTTGCCATTGTAAGGCGTGGATGATCAGCTAACTCCTTGCCGCGATCCCATGTCAGAGATTTATAAAGCTCCCTTGGCATACGCTTGGATTGTTTGATCAATGCCGAAATCACGCTCTGGGTATCTTTGTTGGCAACTTTAGCCAGCATGACATAGCGGGAATGACGTTCAACAAGCGTTGCAATATAACTATTCTTGGAACCACCGATGAGATCACCCTCCCAATGTCCTGGAATTGCTCGGTCTTCAACGGATGGTGGCCGTTTGCTTATTGATACCGCATCTTTGACTTGTCCCAATCCATTGCGTTTGAGGCTCGCATGTCTTGAACGACGAACAGTACGCTTGGCCCGAAGATGCTCTAAAAGCTCTTTCTTCAATACCCCGCGAGCCTGTATGTAGAGGCTTCGATATATCGTCTCGTGTGATACTGTCTTATTCTCCTGTCCCGGAAAAGACCGTTTAAGCCAACCAGCAATCTGTTGTGGGGACCATTTGCGTTGTAGTTTATTGGATACTGCGCGAGCAAGAGATGGGTAGCAAGCCAGTTTACATGTCTTAGGTCGTAAAGCTTTCTCCCATGCTGCCTTATCAGATGCAGTAGCACGATACACAGCCTGGCCACCATTACGGCTGACTTCTCGACAGCCAGTAGAAGCAGCTCTTCCTAACTTACGAGCAATTGAACGTAAGGACTGATTGGCCGCAAGCCCCCGCGATATCTCTTCGCGTTCCGCAAGACTCAAAGACTGCGGCCTGCGCTTACGATCCGGTGGACGGATGCCACCGGTAGGAGAGATTACTGAAAATACTGATGATGATTCTCGTTCAAACGCACGACCAATGGAACTCATTGACTCGCCACGTTGCCACCCACTGCCCGGCAGGCGATGCCTGCATCGCTGAGAGGGGATCCCAAATCTCAGCACGTTGTTTAGCAGAATAACAATTACGGGTACGATACTTCATAAAAGGCACTCCAATCCTTCTCAAAGATTAAAGTGTTGCAATCACCAATTGAACTCACCACCCATTGCAGACGTTCAGTGAATATGAGTCGGCATTTATGCCGACCCTGTTTTCTCGTTAAATTTCCACGCGTTCTGAAATCGACAAAGCACCCTCAAGTTCGACGCCGAGATTTCAGACGGTGCTATCCATCTTCGTGTGATCGAGTAGAAGTTGAACCGCTCTGAGGTTGCCTGTCTTCTTGTAAATCTGAGCTGGCTTGGTACGCCGTAGAGAATCTGTGCCACAAGCGCTTGGTCCTAATTCAATCGACGCCACCCAGCCTTTGACGAGCCGTGGGTATCGTCTTGTTGAAATATGAGATCAGGCGCGTGAAACCGACTGGGCCAGAGAAAGTCACAACCTGTCATTCCATGATGATCAATCCATTCACGAAGTGACTTTCTTGTGCCTTCAGTGACTTCAAATTGAACTGGCTTTCCGGCTTTGCTTTGTAGAATTGATGTACGTTCCTTGACCCTGCCTGCTGTGTACACATCTGACACTTTCATGCAAACGAGATCACAACCGCGAAGTTTGCTGTCAACAGCTGTGTTAAATAACGCAAGATCGCGATGATTTTCGGTCAGTTCAAGTCGTGCCCGAATTGCCCAAGCATGTTTTGGTTGTAACGGGCGCTTCTGTCCAACCCTCCACCCCGCACCATCAACACAATGCTGACATCCAAAAGTATAAAGGAAATGGAAAGGCGACGGTCACGTCGAGTCCACTTTTCTGCCAAGTCAGGCTTTTCGTTGTCAGAATGATTGACAGACGACACCCGGTAATTCTGGCCCACTTGCAGACCTTTAGCATTTTTGTGAATCATATCTGAGTGGGTCAACCGATTACATTGCTCTGCAGCTAACGCCATCTTCGCGGCTCCGCTGAGGATCGTCGTAACAGCGCTGGGTGCCATCGATGCGACTTCAGGCCAAGCTCCAGCAAACAAAACTTGACATCAAGTATTCTTGTCGACAAGTTATCGACAATAATGCTTGCACAATTAGGGTGGAGTTGAATTCTATGGCTTTAGGCAAGCCACGCACGAAGTATCAACGCGGTTCCGCGACTACAGAGATCTATGAGGTGTTGCGGGATGAAATCTTGACCCTTGTTCTGGAGCCAGGATGCCTGCTTGATGAAACCGGCCTGTCCAAACGTTTTTCAGTTTCCCGCTCTCCAATTCGAGAGGCATTGAGCCGTCTTTTGGCAGAGCGGCTGGTCGAAACTTTGCCAAACAGATCCACAATTGTGGCAAAAGTGGATTTACAAAACTTCGCAAGCTTCATTCAAGCTCTGGATGTTCAACAACGTCTCGCAACCCGTCTGGCTGCCCAAAACAGAACAGATGCTGATGTTGCGAGGCTTCGTGAATTGGCTAATCTATTTGACGAGAGCATCGACGGTGATAACGACTTGGGTATCTTGCAAGGCAACTTCACGTTCCATGTCGCAGTCGCTGAAGCGGGGCGAAATCCCTATGTCACGCGACAATACAGTGAGCTCCTTTCTGAAGCCAGACGATTGCTGCACATACACGTTCGGCACCTGGACGCTTTTAATCGCAGAAGGGTTATGAGCGATCAGCACAATGACTTTATCAACGCGATTGAGGCCAAAGACGTATCCGCAGCAGATGCAATCGCTCATGCTCACACGATGCAGTTTCATGATCGATTTCTCAGTGTGCTCCAACTTCTTCCAGACGCAGATTTTGATCTCGGTCTGTCAAGCAATCAACAGGCAGGAATGCACTCGTGACACCGCGCATAGACCAAATATCAATTTATACACATTGCAATGATCTTGGCGGCAAAGTTTGGAATCCAGCCATCCGCTGGACGAAAAAACATGCGGTCTTTGTTGCTCTTGTAGATGATTGCGACCGAACTGGTGTAGGAGAGTGTTGGTGCTTTGACTCCGAACCTGACGCGCTTGTGGCATTTTTACGGACAGAGGTAATTCCGCATTTCTTGGGAAATACTCTGGAAGATGTCATTTCGATTGCGCAAAAACTGACGACCCGCGCCACTCTCACGGCAAGGCACGGCATGCTTGCATCTGCTCTATCTGGCATAGATATCGCAGCCTGGGATTTGCGCGCTCAATTGCAGAATCAACCAATTTGGAAGGCCCTCAACCCTGAGGGACGCGGTTATACCCGACTTTATGCTAGTGGCGGGTTGTACGGCGAAAACAAAACCAACAGCCAATTGGCAATCGAAATGTCGCAACATGCGCATTCTGGATTCCGCCTATCGAAGATGAAAGTAGGTGCTGAAGCACTCGATGCAGACATCGCACGTGTTCGTGCCGTTCTTCAGGTGTTGCCTGATGATGCCAAACTGATTGTTGACGGTGTCTATAGCTATTCAGCAGATGAGGCGCTTCGCCTTTTCACGGCACTGCCATTCGAACGTATAGAAGCATTTCAATCTCCGACCAAAGCCCAGGATTACGAAGGAATGGCAATGCTCTCAAAGGCCGGTGTGCCGGTGATGGCAACCGAGGCCGAATATCGCGACGAGCTTCATCAAAAGCTGATTGAGGAATCTCAGGTCGCGTACTTGCAAACTGCCCCAGTGGCCTGTGGAGGAATTTCAAGAATTCGCGAATTATCTTCAATGGTTTCGGATACGCCGACACGGCTTTCCCTAGAAGTTTCCTCGACCGCAATAGCGTTAATGGCTGCGTGTCATGCTGCAGCTGCAGATCCCGTCATTGAACATGTCGAGTATCACACCATTCACGATGTCTTCTTTGATGACCTCCTCCTGGATCGCCAACAAGGTTATATTGATCGGTTTGCCGTTCCTGATGTCCGGGGTCTGGGGTTGTCACTAAGGAATTCAGAAGTTTCCATAGCTTATTCGACGAACAATACCGAAGCCAATGCATCGCCGCACATTGCGGCAATGTAGACTCAACCAAAGAAGGAGTTACCAATGATAAAGAAAATAAAAAGTCTGGCATTTGCAGCAGCCGTGACGCTGTCGGGCATCACAGGCGCGCAAGCAGAAGGGCAGGGTTTGCTCGATACCATTATCGAACGTGGCAGTTTGAATTGCACAGGTCACAATGGCAGTTACCTTGGCTTTGCAGAGGTGGACGCCAATGGTGCGTGGCAAGGATTCGATATCGAATTCTGTAAGGCATTGGCAACAGCCATTTTGGGCACCCCGGACAAAGCAAATATTGTCCCTATTAGCTGGGCACAACGCTTTCCAGCAATCCAGTCTGGCGACATTGATGTAATTATCAAAGTGACTGGCTGGACTATGACACGTGATACTGAGTTGGGGCTTCAATACTCTCGCCCTTATTTCATTGGACCGTTTTATGTTATGTCCAAAACAGAACTCGAAGCCAAATCTGTGAAAGATCTTGAAGGTGGCGTATTCTGTGTCAACGCGGGGACAACAATCGAGCGTGTGTTAACTGACTATATGGAAACAAATGGCATCAGCTATGAACCGCTTTCGTTTGAAAAAGGTGAAGAGTTACGCGCTGCATTTTACGCAGGTCGTTGCGATGCAATTGCAGGCTTTGGGCCGTTTCTTTCTGCAACACGCGTTAATGCACCCAATCCAGACGACTTCGAAATCCTCGGTGATGTTTTAAAACTTGAGCCAGAGGGAATTGTTGTACGTCAAGGTGAAGACGACCTTCTTGATGTTGTGAACTGGATGGTCAGCGCTTTGTTGATGGCTGAGGAAAATGGAATCACACAGGCCAACGTCGATGAGATGAAAGCCAACCCTCCTTCCGCATCAATTGGACGTTTGCTTGGCGCTACCCCTGGTGTTGGTAGTCGCCTTGGTCTGCAAGACGACTGGGCTTACAACGTGATCAAAACTGTCGGTAACTACGGCGAAATCTACAGCCGCACCATCGGTGAAGGTTCACGCTACAAGCTACCACGTGGCTTGAATAACCTTTGGAGTAACGGCGGGCTGCTTTACCCGCTGGTTCTCGACTAATCGAAATTTCCGGGTCGCATTTCTTGCGGCCCGGATCGAACAATTGAAAACAGAAAATTGTGACTCAGATATTTGCATCCCAAAAATTGCGCCGAACAGCGATCCAAACAGGATTTATCGCTGCGATCATCTTCGTGATCATTGCAACGGTTCTTACGGCACAGCGCAATATTGCTGACCAGGGCATGGCAACCGGGTTTGGGTTCCTTGAACAAACAACCGGCTGGCCAATGAATTTCTCATTGATAGAAGTGTCGGGAAGATCAACCTATGCACGTGTCTTGTGGGCGGGCTTGCTGAACACAATTTTTGTTGGGATTATGACGCTGTTTTTCGCAACGCTTTTGGGCATCTTGTTAGCTTTGATGCGAATTTCCAGCAACGCTCTCATGAAGCTTGTTGGCACTATCTATGTAGAAGTATTTCGAAACGTGCCGGTTATTCTGCAGGTCTTTTTCTGGTATGCGCTCCTGACGCACCTTCCCAATCCGAAGCAAGCCATTAACATTGGTGATGCAGTATTGCTGTCCAATCGCGGACTGATGCTCCCTTCATTCTCCCTGTCCGGTAACGATATTTGGATACTCCTGGTCACCCTTATTATCGGAATTGCCAGCATATGGATTACCAAAGACAAATCCACGTTTACTCGACGGTGGGGCATATTCGCAGGTGTTTTTGCACTCGTGTTTGCCATCGTTCTGTTCACGGGTAGAGAACCCGAAGTCGGGCTAATCTCATTTCCCGAACTCAAGGGGTTGCGTTTTGTAGGTGGCGTTACCCTGAAGCCTGAATTTTCTGCATTGCTGATTGGTCTAGTTCTGTTTGGCGCCTCCTATATCGGTGAGATAATTAGAGGTGGGTTACTATCTGTTGATCAGGGTAAGCTGGAAGCAGGAACCGCGCTTGGCTTGTCAGGGTTTCAAATAAACCGCTTTATCCGCATACCACTTGCGTTCCGCGCCATGCTACCGTCACTAACCAACCAATATATATGGTTGATGAAAGGGACGACCGTGGGTATCGCAATCGGATATCCTGACTATTTTGCCATTATTTCAACCGCAATCAATCAAAGCGGCCAAACGCTTGAATTGCTTGCACTGCTTATGGGCGGGTTCATTTTAATCAATTATTCGATTGGCTTTGCAATGAACCGTATCAACGAGCACATCAAATTAAAGGGAAGGACTTAAGCTGTGATTGAAGCAGTTCCTCCTCCCTCAGCGCGTATGAGCACACTCAACTGGGCTCGCAAGAATTTTTTTGCGACATGGTATGATGCAGTCTTTTCGATTATTTTGGCTGTCTTAATAATCATGGGCTTGAATGCACTAATCGGCTGGGCATTTTTGGATGCCATTTGGAGCGTCGAAAACAAAGACCAATGTACTTATGATGCAGGCGCATGTTGGGCGGTGATTGAAAGCCGGGGCCGACTGATATTGTTCGGGCTCTACCCTTACGAAGAACAATGGCGCTCGACTATAGCTTGCCTCGTCGTTATTTCGACCATCGCCTTGTCTTGCTTGCCGGTGTTTTGGTCAATTCGCCGTATCCCCATACTGTGGATCGCAGGCTTTACTATTTTCGTATTACTGATGCGTGGTGGATTTGCTGGAATGCCGCTCGTAAGTTCGGATCAGTGGGGAGGGTTGTCCCTAACGATCTTCATATTCGCAGGCGTCTTTGTCATAGGCATGCCGCTTGCAGTGCTGTTCGCATTGGCCAGACGTTCGAACCTGCCGGTGATCGCAAAATCATTTGGTTTTTTCATCGATATCGTACGCTCGCTGCCGTTGTTGACAATATTGTTCGCAGCAGCTGTCATCGTTCCCCTGCTCCTGCCTGAGGCCATTCAAGGCAACAAGTTGATGCGCGTGGTCATTGCCTTTGCGATCTTCTTTGCAGCCTATCAAGCCGAGATTATTCGCGCCGGTCTTCAATCGACACCAAAGGGCCAAGAGGAAGCCGCTGTTGCACTCGGCATGCCATATTGGTCATTGATCAGTGATATTCTGCTACCCCAGGCTTTCCGTAACACGCTGCCTTCAACCATCAATCAAGCAGTGATTACGTTCAAGGAAACCTCGATTGTTACCATCATTGGATTTTTTGAAGTGATGGCGTCTGGCAATGCTGCGATTGGAAATGGCGAATGGGGCAATCAATATGTCGAGGTCTATGTCTTTCTCGCATTGATCTACTTCATTTTTGTATTTGGTTTGTCCCGGTATGGGGCTTGGTTGGAAACACGTATGAGGTTGGGTCATGCCTGAGGTAGCAATCTCGATTGAGTCGCTGGAAAAGCATTTTGATAAATTCCATGCCCTGAAAGATATCAATCTTGAAGTTCCGGATGGCCAGACATTGGTTATCTGCGGGCCGTCTGGATCAGGAAAATCGACGCTAATTCGGTGCATGAATGGTCTTGAGGGCTACACATCAGGACAAATCGAGGTTCTTGGACTGCCCGTTGGTGACAACGCTCTGGTGTTGGATAAGGTTCGCAAACAGGTCGGGATGGTGTTTCAAAACTTCAATCTGTTTCCGCATCTAACCATCTTGGAAAACTGCGTGTTACCACAAATTCGTGCAATTGGTAGAGATCGCAAAGCGGCCACAGCGGAGGCGATGGATCAGCTGCATAAAATGCAAGTCGAGGCTCATAGTAAAAAATATCCAGATCAAATTTCAGGTGGGCAACAACAACGCGTCGCATTGGCGAGAGCGCTCAGTTTAAAACCAAAGATAATGTTATTTGACGAACCGACGTCGGCTCTGGACCCTGAGATGATCTCCGAAGTTCTTGATGTGATGCAGGACTTGACACGTGCGGATATGACAATCGTTTGCGTCACCCACGAGATGGGGTTTGCTAGAGCCGTTGCAGATCGTATTATTCTGATGGCCGAAGGAGTGATCGTTGAAGAAGGAAGTCCTGAGCAAATGTTCAATGACCCGCAAAATGAGATCACGAAAGAGTTTATGAAAGTCGTTCACTCGTGAAACTGGTTCGTTCCGATATTTTTGGTGATGACATCGAATGGACAACTTTTATCGATGCAATTGATGCAGGCCACGCGCTTCCAGCAGCACAAATCCATGACGCTTTTCTGGGGCCACCTGGCCGGACACTTCTTAGCCGAGCAGCATGGATAGAAGGCCTAGGATTTGGCGTGAAGAACGTCACGGTAATAGCTGACAACGCCGCGAACGGATTACCAACCGTTCAAGGAGGGATGCAAGTCTTCGACGAATGTAACGGCATTCTACGAGCGGTTATCGAAAGCGATCTTGTTACCAATCTAAAGACTGCATCTGACTCAGCATTGGGAGCCAAGTACCTTGCTAAGCCAGACAGCCAAACGATGTTGGTCATAGGTGCTGGGCGCGTCGCTGCAAATATTGTAGCGGCATATCAAAAGGCATTTCCTGAACTTCAAGAATTTCTGATTTGGAACAGAACGCAATCGAAAGCCCAAACCCTTGCAGATCAGCTGCAATCAAATGGACTGAGCGTAACAGCGGTTGATGACTTGCCAGCATCAGTCGCGCGGGCAGACATTATTACGACAGCAACCATGTCCACAAATCCGATCCTTAATGGTGCTTGGGTTAAGCCAGGAACGCACGTTGACCTGATTGGAGCCTTCCGTGCCGAAATGCGCGAAGCCGATGACACATTGCTCCAAAAGGCACGCATTTTCGTGGATAGCCGTGACACGACTTTACACCATATTGGTGAACTTAAAATTCCATTGGAAACTGGAGCGATTACCGAGGCCGACATACTGGCGGATCTTTATCAGCTCAAACAAGGAATGTCCGGACGAGCCAGTCCAGATGACATCACGGTTTTTAAAAATGGCGGCGGTGCTCATCTTGACTTGATGATCGCCTGCGCAATTCTGGACTTAGTATAGAGGCAGGTCATTGAATGCACAAAGATTCCCACACCACTCATGATGCATCTGAGGACGCCCGCAATCGAGATATAAAGATCTATGTTAATGGTGAATTGTTTCACCGCGACGAGGCCAAGGTGTCTGTCTATGACAGTGGCTTTATGCTCGGCGATGGCATGTGGGAAGGAATGCGCCTTTATAACGGTAAATGGGCATTCTTTGAGGAGCATATGGATCGTTTCTATGAGGCTTGCAAAGCGGTTTCCCTCGATGTTGGGTTGGATCGCAATTCCATGCTTGAAGCTCTAACCATGACTGCTCAAGCCAACGGTATGACAACTGACGTACACTGCCGTTTGATGCTGACCCGCGGCACGAAAACCAAACCCTTTCAGCATCCGTCGCTGAGTCATTCAGGCCCGACTTTGGTGATTATCATGGAGCATTCAAAGCCTGTGACTGAATTGCAAAGCCGGGGTATACGATTGGCAACCGTTCCTCAAGTGCGTGGCCTACCGATGAGCCAAGATGCCAAATACAACAGCCATTCAAAATTGAATTGTGTGATTGCCTGCTTACAAGCAGAGCAGGCAGGGGCTGATGAAGCTCTCATGCTGGACCCGCATGGGTTTGTGAATACCACCAATGCGTGTAATTTTTTTATTGTTCGTAAAGGTGAAGTCTGGACGTCTACGGGAGATTACTGCATGAACGGTGTTACGCGTCAAAAGGTAATTGATATCTGCCGTGAAAACGACATTCCTGTTTACGAACGGAACTATTCCGTTGTTGATGCCTACGGAGCCGATGAGGCTTTTTTAACAGGCACATTCGGTGCACAAACGCCGGTTGCTGAAATTGATGGAAAATTGGTTGGCGATGGTTCACGCGATATGATCACTCGTATTCAACGTTTGTATAAGGCGGCAGTCGCCAATAACACCACGACAGTGTAACGACGCACGAGTTTGAAAAATAACGATGAACCACTGCGGAGTAATGTGATCATGAGTAAGCCAAACATCATTCTCTTCATGGTCGATCAATTGACATCCTTTGTCCTCAATTCTTATGGTGGCACCGTTTGCAAAACTCCCAATATCGATGCGCTGGCGGCGCGCGGTACAGTTTTTGAAAACGCCTACTGCGCTTACCCACTTTGTGCGCCATCCCGCTTCGGCATGATGGCTGGCAGGCTGCCGTCCCGCATAGGTGCCTATGATAATGGTGCAGAGTTCACAGCCTCAACACCGACTTTTGCCCACTATCTGAGATCCGCTGGTTATTACACCTGCATCTCAGGCAAAATGCATTTTGTTGGACCCGATCAATATCATGGATTTGAAGAACGTCTGACTACCGAAATATATCCGGCAGATATGTCTTGGACACCCGATGCTGATTTCCGGGATTACAATAAAGATGACGAACGTGCGTATATGTTTGGCGTATCAACAATCGATACAGTGAGGGACGCTGGGCCCGTCGCTCGATCCATGCAAATCGACTACGATGAAGATGTTATCCACCACGCTGTGCGCGAACTTTATACACGTGCCCGAAGTGACGACAAGCGTCCATTCATGATGACTGTTTCACTGACACAGCCACACGATCCTTATGTCACGACCCGGGAATATTGGGACCTTTACTCCGATGAAGAGCTGGAACCCCCGCTCGTAGCGCATATGCCCGTTGAAGAACGCGACGAGCATAGCCAATCACTCTACTATCATTATGGGCAAGATAAATGCACGTTGACTGAGCATGATTATCGAAATGCACGGCGTGGGTATTACGGCATGATTTCGTACATAGACAGCCTGTTTGGTCGTTTAATGGAAGCCCTTAAACAGAGCGGGTTTTATGACGACACGATCGTGATGTTCGCCTCAGATCACGGCGATATGATTGGCGAGCGTGGCATGTGGTTTAAAAAGACACTGTTTAACGCGGCGGTTCAAGTTCCTCTCATTATTGCCCATCCCAACCACGAACCCGATCGGGTGACCGCCCCGGCATCATTGCTTGATATATTTCCAACACTTCTCGAGTTTGCTGAAATTCCAAAAGAACAAATCAAGTCACAGCTGGACGGTAGAAGCCTTGCACCAGCGCTGCGCGGAGAAACCATCAACGGCCCCATTTTCATGGAACACATTGATGGTGGTACTTCGGCTCCGCGTGTTTGCATCCGAGATGGCAACAAGAAATTGACTGTCTCCAGAGCATATCCACCGCAACTTTTCGACTTGGGGAAGGACCCGCTGGAATTGGACAACATAGCGGGAAGTGGGGATTTCGACGAGGCGCGTCTTACCAAAATGGTGGAAGATACATGGGATTTGGATACGCTATTGGACAAGGTGATAACGTCACAAATTGAACGCAAATTAATTGATAACGCTCTTGCTGTTGGACGGGAAGAAACTTGGGACTTCATACCCAAATCATTGACGCAAAATACCAACTATGTACGCCGGGGCGATGCATTTCCCACCGTTGAGCGACGCGGTTATTTGCAGTATTCGACCGACGAATAGGCGAATAGCAGCGAAGCAATGGAAGATGTGTCAGAGAATGGCCCAAGAGGCAAATTGAAATCGGTGCTTTGTCCTGTGTGGATGGCTCCCTTTTTGCAAGCCCTAATTTGTGATTTATACATTGTCAGAAGCAGTCCTGTGTTCGGCCTGTTGACGCGACACACATGGCCGCTGGCCCTCCTTCTCACCGATGCAGGGCATCGCCTGTCAGGCAATGGATGGTTTCCACCAACCAAGTCCCATTCCGCACATTGAACAGCAAGCGTTCAAGACAAAGCTCGGGTTTTCTTGGTTTTTGGGCTGACAATTTTCCATCACTTCATTGGTCTTGCAAACTCTTGTTCCTCTTCCTTCTTATTCAGTTTTTGGGCTTCAAACGGTTCTCACTTTATAGGGCCACCCAGGCAATATTCTACTGGTGGCAAGCCTATCCTTGGGCGCATCTCCAAACGCGGCAGTAAGTATCTGCGAACGCTGTTTGTGCAGGCAGCCCAGATCATTCTGATGCGGCCCCACAATTGGCACAAGTTGAGCTTTGGTCCTTGGTTGGAAGCGGCAGCACCGAGAATGCATAAAATAAACTAGCGGCAGCACTCGCCAACAAGCTTGCGCGCATCGCATGGAGTATATTGAGGAGTGGAAAGGCATTCGACGCGCACAAAGCGGAGGTGGCAGCTATTTAACCAAGCAATACTTCAGACTTTAGTTCGCAACTGAGATAAACGAATGGAACGGATTAACAACGCACCCGAAATCTGAGGGCTCGGATGGCACAAAAATGCCTGACCGCTAATGAGACCAATGGCGCGTGCGTATTCCCATAAGGGCCACGGCCCGCGAGCCGATCAACAGGCCGGATACATACCAGCGACTTCCGATATCCATCCAACATTCTCTCTTGCAAACCGCAGTCGGTCCATACATCTGAGCCCATTGCTGACATCAGAGTGCTGTCGCTTGCTGAACTTTATTTGTGCAATAAGGAGGGTATTACTGCGTTCTCGGCCATCCCCCGACTGCCGTATTGAAAATGCCCAAAGCTTCCCAATATGCAGCGACAGCATCGATTGCTGATAGTCTACTGCGTGTTGCTTCAATTTCCGCTTCAAGAAAATCGAGAGCTTCAATCTGACCACCTTCAAAGCGCCGTTTTGCCAAGTCTGCCTGCGCACGGGCGAACGGAACGAGCTTATTGCGATGGGCTATTGCAGTTTTTCTTTTGGATAAAACATCTGCATGTGTGGTGCGTACTTCAGATGTAATCCTGTTTTTTGTTGCTGATACTTGCTGCCTTGCGAGTTTTAACTCGGCCTCAGCTTTTTCAAGTTTCACTTTGCCATTGTCAAAGATCGGCACTTCAACTCCTACAGATGGCCCTAAAAACTTCTCACCTTCTTCACGTTCAAACTCCACACCAATTTCAATTGATTCAGGTCCGAGTTTCCGGCCAGCTCGTTCTAATGCAACCTCTCGAACGCGAACCTGTTCCTTGGCAACTGCAAGATCAAGACGTTGTTGTTTGGCTCTGGATAGAGCCGTTTCAATCGATGGTAATCGTTGCCCAATTTGCTGAATATTCAGCGATGCATTCAATTTTTGCTTCTGTGATACACCCATCAAGGATGCAAGTTGGGTCGCTGCAATCTTGTTTGCACTACGCTCCTCGTCTAGTTCAATTTCTGCTTCGGCAAGTATGTTTTCAAGACGCGCAACCTGACTGCCATCTATGCCACCAGTAGCAGCCAACCCTCTGGCAGATTTTGCCTGCGAACGTGCGACAGAAACCACATTTGAAAGTGCGCGAATGCGTGCCTGTGACTTGGCAAGCTGCACGTAAGCTTCACTTGTCTCGTTGATGTGAGAAATGATTTCCTCTGCCACACTTACCTGTGTCGCCTGAAATTCTGCCTTACTTTCGCTCACGCGGATCGGGCGATACACAAGATCAAGAACCGGATAAAGTGCACCAGCAGCAAGGCGCGAAGGTTCGCCTGTGATGCCTGCTGTAATAACACCATCCAGCTGAGGATTACGAGGCAGACTTGCCTGCTTTACATCTGCTCTCGAAATCTCAAGTCTCGCATATTGCGCATGAAGTGCCGGACTGTGAACCAATGCGGTACTTAATGCTGTATTCAATGAAAATGGTCTATCAAGCTTGTTAAGATAAACACCACCTGTGGCAACTGTTTCTTTGTTCACTACAGATTGGTCAATGGATTCACCGCCTCTAGATGTAAGAAGCCCGGAGACTTCACTGACACCAGAACC
>CALLHT010000232.1 GCA_938009335.1 uncultured Rhizobiaceae group bacterium | reverse complement strand
ACCGGCAGGCAATGAGCGCATTTCAGCGACCTGGTCGGTCACTTTCTGGCCCATCAAGTGGCCACCAAGACCAACCTTACACCCTTGACCGATGAAGAATTCAACACCGTCAGCCAATACAAGGTGGTTCGGGTTAAAGCCATAACGCGACTGAATAACCTGATAGAACCACTTCGAAGAATAGCGGCGCTCATCCGGGATCATACCCCCTTCACCGGAACATGTTGCTGTTCCAGCCATGGTTGCACCACGCGCAAGCGCTGTTTTTGCTTCATACGAAAGCGCGCCGAAACTCATGCCTGTTACATATACAGGAATATCAAGTTCAAGCGGACGTCCCGCACGAGGCCCAATTATGGTCTTGGTCTCACACTTTTCACGGTACCCTTCAATCACGAAGCGTGTCAGTGTACCCGGCATGAATGTCAGGTCATCCCAGTGTGGGATTTTCTTGAACAGCGAGAAACCCCGCATCCGGTAACGACCAAGCTCAGACTTGATGTGAATATCGTCCATCACCTCAGGTGGGAAGACGAATGATTTGCCCAACCGGTTTACGTCACGGTCTAGAGGCTTTTTATGCATTTTATCCATTTTGTTCTTCCTTACCCACGCTTAGAGGATCAATTTCTTCTCGGATGGCTCAAGGTTGTCGTAGTTCCACAACTGCTTGCCAGCGACAATTTTTGTGAAATGATCAACCCCCTCTTTCGGCATCAGCTCATATTGAGTGAGCTTACGAGTGAGCCAAGCCTTATCGAGATCAGTGAGTTCCGCGGTAACCGCATCAACACCCAAAGACTGGATTTCACCCCCCACATAGATCGTGCCGTCATACATGGAGTCACCTAGGTTCTTGCCTGCGTTACCGCAAACTACCATGCGACCACGCTGCATCATGAAGCCAGACAAAGCGCCTGTATCTCCACCAACAATAATGGTTCCGCCCTTCTGGTCGATCCCTGTTCGCGAACCAACAGACCCGCGACAAACAAGGTCGCCACCACGAATGGCTGCGCCAAAGGTTGAACCGGCATTTTTCTCGATCAGAACCGTGCCGGACATCATGTTTTCACCACATGACCAACCAACCCGACCGTTGATCCGCACGTTTGGCCCATCGATCAGGCCATTCGCGAAGTAGCCGGTAGAACCTTCAATGATGAGGTTCAGTTTCGACAAAATACCAACACCAATTGAGTGCTTGCCGCGCGGGTTTTGAATGACGATGGTGCCATATCCTTCCGCCATCAACTCACGGATTTTGTTGTTAACACCCTTGGTGTCATAATCATCCGCATTGATTTCTGTGCGTTTGTTGAAGTCGACATCCGGCGCCCACGGATAGGTGTAACGCTCTTCTTCGTCTTCCTCAAACTCGATATAGAGTGAACGGCCTGTCAGCTGTTCGGTTGTCATACCCAAAGCCTGGACGCGTTCTTCCTGCGTCATGGCCTTGAGTTCAGCATCAGTTACGCTTGCCATACGCGGACCTCCTCATCGTAAGGGTCAGTTGTGTCAATCTCCTGCGGGAGAATTGCGCGAATTGCGACTTCTTCAGAAGCCATTGCGATTAAGTCGTCGCTTTCATAAAGAACCAGCGGTTTAGCAGCCATGGTATCTTTCGCCATGCCAAGCTGATCTTTCGTTGCAACGAGATAGGTGAACACACCATCGATCTCTTCAATTGAACGCTTCAGGCTCTCTTCTAATGGAACACCATTCGCCAAATTATCAGCCGTATAAACCGCCAATAACTCACTGTCACAATTAGACATAAAGCGATGCCCCTTGCGTTCCATCTGGCGGCGCATGATCCAGTAGTTGGTGATTTGACCATTGTGGACAACAGACACATCATTGTATGGAAACGCCCAATATGGGTGGGCCGAACGAATATCCACATCGGACTCAGTCGCCATGCGCGTGTGGCCAATCGAATGGGTGCCCTCAAAATCATTGAGACCGTACTGCTCGGCAACCACAGATGCGTCGCCAAGGTCCTTGATCAACTCAAGAGCATTACCGAGAGACAGGATTTCTACACCCTCAATGTCCTCGATATGACGGGCCATCATTTCTGTGTCACCATCGTGGCTGATCACATAGCGATGTGCATAATCCGTTGCGGCTTCACGCTTTTTCACTTCAGCCTTATGATATGCCAAACGCTCCTCGACGAGCTCAAGACGCTTAGCCACGATATCAATCATGTCAAAGCCTTTGCTCATGGCTTCCTGCTCAGCGAGAATAAACCGCATCACATATTCACCTGGGCTTTCAACCCCATAGACAGCATAGCCTGTACTATCAGGCCCACGGTGCTTAAGCGCTTGCAACATGGCGGTCATTTCACCACCCACGTTAGAGCTCTTGCCCTTATGTATTAAACCTGCAATTCCGCACATCGAAATCACGCCTCCTGGTTTTAGTAGGTTATTAAAAAGGCTGCAGCGAATTATGCCGCTGCAGCAATCTGTGTTGGAGAGCTTGAGCCTATGGCAGGCACTCCATGTAAGTATCATTGTCCCAATCGGTCACTGTGGACATAAATCGGGCGTACTCATCCTGCTTGTATTCATCGTACAAGCGATACATCTCACCCGGCATGCCGCGGCGAACAACTTCATCATTCTTGAGATGATCAAGCGCTTCACCCAGTGACATAGGCAGCTTCTTAACGTCTTTACCTTCCTTGATCGCATCATAAATGTTGCGCTCTTCCGGAGCCCCCGGATCAAGCTGATTATCGATACCATCATCCATTGCAGCAAGGAGCGTGGTTCCCATGATGTATGGGTTCACCATTGAGTCCACTGAGCGATACTCAAAACGGCCCGGCGCCGAGACGCGAAGACCGGTTGTACGGTTCTGGAAACCCCAGTCAGCGAATACCGGCGCCCAGAAACCTGTGTCCCAAAGACGACGATATGAGTTAACGGTCGAACAACCCACAGCGGTCAGTGCTTGCAGGTGATGCACAACGCCACCAATTGCCTCAAGGCCTTCTTTGCCCGGCATTTGCGGATCATCATCATCCGGCATGAAGGTGTTCTCGCCACCTTTCACATACATGTAGTTGTCAGCCATGCCCGGCAGACTTTTCGGATCATTACCACATTTCACGAACTCGTCCTCACCACCGCGCCAAAGCGACATGTTGTGGTGACAACCGGATGCTGAAACGCCCATGAACGGTTTCGTCATGAAGCAGGCGAAAATACCATGCTCGCGAGCAACCTGCGCACAAATCTGGCGGTATGTTGTGAGACGGTCGGCATTGCGAAGCACGTCGTCAAACATCCAGTTCAATTCCAACTGACCCGGCGCATCTTCGTGGTCACCCTGAATCATATCGAGGCCCATTTTCCGAGCGTATCGGATCACTTGCAGTGACACAGGACGCAGGCTTTCAAACTGATCGATATGATAGCAGTAAGGCTTGGAGAAACCATCTTTGGGCTTACCGTTCTCATCAAACTTCAGCCACATCATTTCTGGTTCTGTACCGATGCGTAGTTGACGGCCATGTTTCTTCTGGAATTCTTCATGCATGCGACGAAGGTTGCCGCGGCTATCCGCAGTCAAATATGCGCCCGGATCCACTTTTTCTTCGCGGTTGCGGAAGAGTGTACAGTAGAAACGTCCAATCTCTGGCGCCCAAGGCAGCTGCATAAAGGTTTCGGGCTCAGGAATGCCGACAAGTTCAGCAGCTTCCGGACCATAACCAAGATATTCGCCTGAACGGTTCAGGAATAGGTTCATGGTCGCGCCATAAACAAGCTGGAATCCCTTTTTGGCGACCTGCTCCCAATGGTCAGCCGGGATACCCTTACCCATGATTTTGCCGGTAACAGACACAAACTGCAGATAAAGATACTCAATACCCAGCTCGTCGATCTTGGCTCGAACTTCCTTGATTTTCTCGTCGCGGCCCTTTTGTTCCACGAACTTTTCTAAATCCATTTCCGGCAAAGCATCCTCCCTTGACGCTAGCGAGCCATGGCTGGCCCTCCAAACTTTAAAATAAGCGGTCTATCTGTCGCACCGTTTTGTTGTGATTATCACCAGCGCCCCATTGGAAAAGAAACCGGGTTGCTTATTTAGGTGGACAGAAAGCTACCTAAGCAAACTTCTCCAATTCAGACCAAATTTCAACTCCTTTTTGTACCAATCTGTAAAATATGTTGTGATTTTCCTTGAATTGGTACAATTTTGGTATATATCTAGTGATTATGGCAATCGATGAAAGCAAAAAACTAAGCTCCAGCGATCTGACGCGCCTGTTGCGCCAGACCATCACCAGTGGAGAGTTTTCTCCTCAAGATCGCTTACCCTCTGAACGCGTACTTTCAGAGCGCTTCGGCACGGCTCGCGGCACCGTTCGCAGTGCATTGGCAAAGCTTGAACGTGAGGGCGTTGTAGAAACAAGGCCCGGCAGCGGAACCTATGTTGTGGGCGAAGAACGCATGGTCACCAATCAGGTCGTTGCCAACGCCAGCCCGTTAGAACTCATCGATGCCCGCTTTGCACTGGAGCCTCACAGTTGCCGTCTCGCGGTTCTCAATGCGCGTAGTGCTGATTTTGAAAAACTCGAAGCCTTGATGGATGAAATGGAGCAGGCTTCAGACAATCCAGCGAAGTTCTCTGAACTTGATACACGCTTTCATGCGCTTCTAGCCGAGATCACAGGAAACTCCCTGCTGATTTGGATCGTTGCGCAAATCAACAGCGTTCGCAATCAGGAACAGTGGAAGCTGATGCGGCACCTAACGCTCAACGAGGATATGATCCATGCTTATAACCGCCAGCATCGCGAGATTGTAGCCGCAATCAAACAACGCGAACCGGAACGTGCCGCACAATTGATGAAAAACCATCTGGAAAGTGCGAGACTGTCGCTAACTAGGTCTGCAGCGACTTAGGTTTGGGCCCGTTAGTCAGGAAGTGGGGTTCAATCATTCTTAAACTTTCCCGTTGAGACTAGGCCAAAAATTCCATGTGGGGAATAAATGGTTCTAGCGTCACTAATCCAGAAAACTTCTAAAATCTGTGAACAGATCAAGGCTGGTGACATAAAAATCCATCCGCTGATCACACGTCTGGTTGATCCTGAAGTGTTGAAGAAAAGGGGTGCGACTAAGGATGTGGGGTGACTAAATTGATTGAACTAAAAAAATCTTTCGTAACTATACTAGCAGCAATCGCCCTGTTGGTCGGCTGGTACTGGTTCAATTCTAAACCCAACGTCTGGCATGAAAAAATATCGCTTACTGTCGAAACTCCTCAAGGAGAAGTTGTTGCGTCATCAGTGCAATTAGCAGGTATTAGATCGCATAGTGTTGGTCAGATTACTCCATCTGATGGTCGTTATCTAAAGGGCGAGGCAGTTGTTTTGAAACTGCCACAGAGTACTGGGCCAAAATATTTATTTGCTTTGTTGAAAGGGCGGGGCAGCATTTACGACTTTTACCCTCAAGAACTCCGAGACTTCAAAAAACATCCACTGGATTATCTAAATTCTGGACCACTGGAATTAAAAACGAGCCGATACCCCAAGTTGGTAACATTCGACAATATCGATTTTCCCAGAACGGTTAAAGAAGTGGACCCTAATGATATCGGAGCAACCTTTGGTAATGGGTATGTTCTCAAATCGATCACGCTGGAAATCACCGAAGAGCCAATAACAATGGGCAATATCGAAGGTGTTTTGTGGTGGTTGGAAAATCATACTGGCAGGATGAGGCCTCCAAGCTCGCGGTTGGGCGTAGGATTGAATTCAGCCAACAAGGTTTTAGATGTTGAGCGGCTTACAAAGTCTGATTTTGACAGGAAATCGAAATGAATTTGTCCCAAAAAAATATTTTAAGAAATTACAAAATTACAGTGACCGTTTGGTAATTGCACGAATTACCGCCACCGAAATTCAATCTTCCCCACTTCACTTATAATACTCCACACGTCACGCTGCGGTTGTCGTTGCCTGCAGCCAGTTGATGTAAACCCGTTCAGCCATGGTCTCAAATTGTTTGATGCCGTCAGCGCAGTCCTGCTTCATCTGTTTAGCGCCATCAGCTCCGAGCGCTTTATCAAGCGCTTGGGCATATTCCGGGATTTCCGCCCAATTGTCGAACGTATCTTCTTCCACCTCCAAGTGAAATTGGAAGGAGTAAGCCCGTGTTTGCCAGGCCATGGCCTGAACTGCACAGGCAGGCGATGTTGCAAGAACACGTCCACCTTCCGGCATTTTCGTGATTTCAGCTGAGTGCCATTGAAGGACATCAAATTTTTCCGGCAAACCATCGAACAAGACGCCCGTTGCCCCGACTTCCGTCAGTTGAACCGGCATCACGCCGATTTCCGGTGTCTTAGAAGGTTCAACTTTCCCACCCAAGGCTTCTGCTAAAAGCTGGTGACCAAGACATAGACCAAGATAAGGAATGCCCCGGTTTCCGACTGCCTCACGGATGAACTCTTTCTCGTGGGTCAGCCACGGATGCGCATCCTCTTGCCAGACATCCATCGGCCCGCCCAAAACCCAAAGCGCATCGAAATTGTCGATTGATGGTATAGTCTCACCTTGGTCCAGATGAACCGGCGTCCACGAATGCCCGTCCTCCTCAAGCATCCCCCTGAAAGAACCCGGATGTTCTACCGCTGCGTGTTGAAGAACCAGGATATCCATTTTCTCTCTCCTCCCGTGCAGAGCGGACACAATTATAAGCTAGCAAGGTTAAAACCCGTATTGGGATTGCAAAACCAATCAGCCCACATAGGTAGGCAAAGCTTACCTGCAATCAAGCATATAAATGAAATTTAAAAGAAAAAACATGGTGCCCGGGGGCGGAATCGAACCACCGACACGGGGATTTTCAATCCCCTGCTCTACCCCTGAGCTACCCGGGCATCGGGTTTCTGGTGGCGTAAATTCCACCGTGGGTGAAGCGGGTTATAGGCCTAACGATTGAGGCTGTCCACCCTGTTTAGAACCTAATTTTCAACTATTCGTCTTCTGAGAATTCAGGTTCTTGAGAAGCCAAAACATAGCTACCGGAAAACCACCGATGAAGGTCCATTTCACGGCATCGTTTCGAACAGAATGGGTAGTGCGAACGCGCAGAATCAGAACTGCAATTGGGGCAGGAAACCGCTTTACGAAGCGGCTCTACATTCCCGTTCATCATACGCCACTCCGGTTGGTCCAATTAAAATGAACCGGGTATCCTTCACTGCCGATCAAAGAGATCGCCTCATAGAGCGGCAGTCCAACGACATTGGTGTAAGACCCCACAAGCTTGACCACAAAGCTTCCGGCAATGCCCTGGATCGCGTAGCCGCCTGCTTTGCCACGCCACTCGCCGCTGGCAAGATAGGCCTCCATTTCATCGCGTGAAAGGCGTTTGAACCGCACCCGCGTCTCTACAAGCCGATGCTTCATAGAGCCATTGGGAGACACAAGCGTAATACCCGTATAAACGCGGTGATTGCGGCCGGAGAGCAGTCTCAGAGAATTTGAGGCTTCATCCAGCATCTCCGCTTTGGGCAGAACCCGGCGCCCCATGCCAACAACCGTGTCGGCAGCGAGAATAATGCTGCCCTTCATGTCGTCAGAACGATTCACATTCTCAAGCGCAAGCTCTGCCTTTTCGCGGGCCAGTCGCTTTGCCAAAGAACGCGGAACTTCGCCCTTCTTAGGCGTTTCATCCGCATCTACCGGCGACAAAAACTCAGGATCAACCCCCGCCTGCTGCAACAATTGCAGTCTGCGTGGAGAGCCTGAAGCTAATACCAATTTGGGAGTTGCGGCCATCGCGTCCGGACCACTCTATTTGAAGCGATAGGTTATACGACCCTTGGTGAGGTCATAAGGAGTCATTTCAACAAGCACTTTGTCACCCGCCAAAACGCGGATGCGGTTTTTGCGCATGCGCCCTGCGGTGTGTGCAATGATTTCATGATCGTTTTCCAGCTTTACGCGGAAGGTTGCATTCGGCAGCAATTCCGTCACCACGCCTGGAAATTCAAGTACTTCTTCTTTGGCCATTATACCTCTTTAAAACTAACCTTTTGCAAAGCCCGAAAGCATACGCAAAATTTGCGCGAAGCTATAACAGGCTTTATTCCGTTTGAACACTCCACCAACTGATTTAAAAGGATTTGGCTAGCCAAACCGTTTTTTGATGCGTTTCTCCAACTGCTCACGGGTTTCCCTATAAGCGCCAAGGACTTGCTCACGACGCCCCATTGTGATTGATGGATTAATCGTCTCCCAAAATTCGATATCGACCGCTTCATCCTTAAAAAAGTCAACACATGCATCATGCGCCTGCTGCGTTAAGGTGATGACAAGGTCTACGAAGTGGTCCTCAAGCTCCTGAATTGTTTCAGGTTCATGGGCTGAAACATCAATGCCTCGCTCTGCCATGACTGCCTGCATGAAGCCGTCTTCATCCCCTTTGTAAATTCCAGCGGATTGCGCATATATTCGCTCGCCGAACAGATCTCGGGCCAAAAACTCAGCCATGGGAGAGCGAATCTGGTTCATGTTGCAGACAAACAAAACAGACTTTGGGCTAGCAACACTTGTCACTCGCTCACCCTTTCCAATGCAGGACACAGATCAAGGTGAAGAGCCTGCGGGCCGTATCAAAATCAATTTCGATCTTGCCCTGAAGCCTGTCATTGAGCGTTTGAGAACCTTCATTGTGCAAACCGCGCCGCCCCATATCGATGGCTTCAATCTGACTGGGAGAAGACGTGCGAATGGCTTCGTAGTAACTCTCGCAAATAAGAAAGTAGTCTTTGATCACTTTCTTGAACGGTGTCAGCGACAGAACGTGGGTTACGACCTTTTCGTCGTCTTCGCGCGAAATATCAAACACCAGGCGTGATTCAACCACAGAAAGCACGAGCTTGTATGGGCCGCCTTGTTCATCCCCGACCGGCTTGAAATTGTTGTCTTCAATCAGGTCAAAAATTGCAACAGCGCGCTCATGCTCCACATCTGGCGTTGCGCGCCCGATAGAAGCATCGTCCAAAGTAACGTCTACCAATCGGTTGATATTATTACCTTCTTGCACCGACGGGCCCTCCACTTGCCCAGATGATCATTCGCTCACCGATTGCTTCGAATTGCAACCGATTTCCTATGTGCTTCAAGCCCTTCTACACGTGCAAGCGCTTCAGCTGCGGGGCCGATTTCCTGCAATTGTTCCGGCCCACATCGCAGAATGGAGGTTCTCTTGACATAGTCAAGCACAGAAAGGCCGGAAGAGAAGCGTGCAGAGCGAGAAGTCGGTAAAACATGGTTCGAACCGCCTACGTAGTCTCCAATGGCCTCTGGCGTATAACGTCCCAGAAAGACAGCGCCTGCGTTCCTGATCTTATCAAAAAGAGCTTCGGGATCATCTGTCATAATTTCCAGATGTTCTGCGGCGATTCTATCTGCCAAAGGTGCTGCATCCATGATATTCCCGACCACAATAATCGCGCCGAACTCCTGCCAGCTTTGGGTCGCAATTTCTGACCTTGGAAGCGTTTTCAACTGCGCATCAACAGCTTCTGAAACACGATCAGCGAAATCAGCACTGTCAGTAATCAGTATAGATTGTGCAGCAGTGTCGTGTTCCGCCTGAGCCAGCAAGTCAGCCGCCACCCAATCGGGGTCGTTTTGTTCATCTGCGATCACTAGGACTTCAGACGGCCCAGCAATCATATCGATGCCAACCGTGCCGAAAACCTGCCGCTTAGCCTCTGCGACAAAGGCATTGCCCGGACCTACGATCTTTGCAACCGGAGCGATTGTTTCAGTACCAAAGGCAAGTGCCGCAACCGCCTGTGCGCCACCGATACGATAGATTTCATCCACCCCGGCTAACTGAGCTGCCGCAAGCACGAGGGGATTGAGAACGCCATCGGGCGAAGGTACCACCATCACCACACGATCTACTCCGGCAACTTTTGCCGGCACCGCATTCATCAAAACCGAACTTGGATAACTTGCCGTGCCGCCCGGCACATACAGACCGACGGCCTCAATTGCTGTCCAGCGTGACCCAAGTTCAACACCAATGGGGTCCGTGTATCGGTCATCCTTCGGCATTTGGCGCGCGTGGTGCGAACGAATGCGATCATGTGCAAGTTTAAGTGCGGCCATAGTTTGCGCATCCACCTGTCCAACCGCTTCGTCAATCTCTGATTGCGAAACACGCATAGTCTGCGATGTGAGCTCCAGACGATCAAACTTGTTTGTGAGTTCTACAACCGCCTCATCGTCTCTCGCGCGGACATCATCCAATATGTCACGAACGATGGCTGTCACGTCATCCGAGGCTTCGCGTTTCTGGGCAAGTAAGGCCTCAAATGCTTGCGAAAAATCTGGCGCGGAACTGCTAAGTCTTAACGGCACAATCTAATCCTGATCATGGTTTGGAGTGGATTGCGCTTCCCAAGCAGCCGGCATATCCGCAAGCTGTGCTTCGATACACTCAACATCTAGGCGGATTGCTCCGTCGCCAGCAAAAACCAGCTCTATAGTGCCGCCGGGCGCTTCACCCTCTTCAAACAACACTGCCAGCAACGATGTAACAACTTCCGGCTCGCCGCGATTAAGACCCAGAACCTTTACGCCATTCACCCGCTCAAAATGCAGCACGGACCGCCGACGTTCTTTTGCCTGATTTTTTTCCCAGACGAAGCGGTTTACCGTAAGCACAAAGCGCTTTTCGCCGGCAAGATAGTTCATCTCACCAATTTTCAGAACAGCATCCTGACAGCACGAAGAAATGACCTGCAAGTCTTCTTGATCGAGTGCCATAAGTTTAAGATGTGACATGGAAAGCCTACGTCTGTTTTACTTGTGCCAAGAGGTAGGCTTGAACGGCATAGAGATCAAGCCAAACCGCAAGGTTAAATTCGTAAAATCAGTGAGAAACGCGCTCTATCTGGGCTCCACACGCAGAAAGCTTCTCTTCCAGGCGCTCGAAACCTCGGTCCAGATGATAAACACGGTTGACGGTTGTCTTACCTTCAGCGACCAGACCGGCGATTACCAGTGAGACAGATGCCCGCAAATCGGTTGCCATAACTTGAGCGCCTGTGAGTTTATCTACGCCGGTCACTTCGGCGTTTTGCCCATCCAGCTTAATCTTCGCGCCAAAGCGAGCCAGTTCCTGCACATGCATGAAGCGGTTTTCAAAGATGGTCTCTTTAATATTCGAAACACCGTCAGCCATGGTCATCAAAGCCATGAATTGCGCCTGTAGATCTGTTGGAAAGCCCGGGAATGGATCTGTGACCACATCGACAGGCTTGAGCGCATGACCGTTTCTGGCAACACGAATACCCTCATTGGTCGGCTCAATCGTAACCCCTGCATCCACCAGCACATCCAGTGCATCTTGAAGTAGGTCAGGTTGCGCGCCTTTAAGCAGCACATCGCCGCCGGTCATTGCAACAGCCATTGCATAGGTGCCGGTTTCAATGCGGTCCGGCAGCACACGGTGACGGTAACCATGTAGCTTGTCCACACCTTCAATCGTGATCGTTGAAGTGCCAGCACCTGTAATCTTTGCGCCCATGCCAATCAGGCAATCCGCCAGGTCTTTGACTTCTGGCTCGCGTGCAGCATTGCGAAGAACCGTAGTCCCGTTTGCGAGTGTCGCTGCCATCAACGCCACATGGGTAGCGCCAACAGAGACTTTCGGAAATGTATATGTACAGCCCTGTAAACCGTTTGGCGCATCTGCAATTACGTAACCCGCTTCAACCTTGATGTTCGTACCCATCGCTTCAAGGCTCTCAATAAAGAGATCGACCGGGCGCGTTCCAATGGCGCACCCGCCGGGAAGCGAAACGCAAGCCTTGCCCATTCTCGCAAGCAGCGGACCGATCACCCAAAAACTCGCCCGCATGGTTGAAACAAGTTCGTACGGTGCACGTGTATCGACAATTTCATCTGCGAAGAAATGGATTGTCCGCCCGTCGCAACCATTGCCTTGACGGCGTTTGCCTTCAACACGGTAGTCAACACCATGGTTACCCAGAATACGTGTTAGGGAATTAACGTCAGCAAGATGGGGCACATTCTCAAGAATAAGCGATTCACTCGTAAGGAGAGATGCAATCATGAGGGGCAAAGTGGCATTCTTCGCACCCGAAATCGGAATAGTTCCATTCAGGCGGTTACCACCCGTTACTACGATACTGTCCATAAAATCACCTACACCACGTCTAAACCGCACCCACCAGACCGGGTTTACGGATTAATATCTGGTTAACCCTCGTGCATCAACCAAAACACTCTATGAG
>CALLHT010000231.1 GCA_938009335.1 uncultured Rhizobiaceae group bacterium | reverse complement strand
GCGCCAACCGAATACCAAAGCGGATCGCCTGTCACGAGTATGACAATCCGTTTTCCCTGATGCGATTTAATCTCTTCTATCATTGCATCAAACGGAGAAGGCCACGCAATGCGTTGCGCAGATGGATTAGGCGCAAGCGTATGATGACGATCACCACCCACAATCACTTCTGCTTGCGAGAGCACATCAAGCGCTGCACGCGATAAACCATCTACGCCATCCTCACCAATGCCAATGATGTTCAGCCAAGGCGCACTCATGTAAAATTCCAAACGAAATAGAGCGCTGCAATAAAGCCTAAATTGACCATCGACATGAAACCTGGGAACCATGCTCGAGATGGCACAGCGAACCTCCCGCCAATATGCATCGCACTCCATGCCGCTTGAAAAGCAAATCCCGCATACAGCCAGTTTGGCGAGTGTTGGAACACCAAAGCAGCCAATACAAAGGTTACCATTGCAGCACCTGTTTCGATGAAAATATGATCTTTCTGTTGGCCCGGAGCAAAGCTGATACCAAGCCAAAGTGCAGCCATCACCGATACATTAATCGCGTTGGCGGCAGTCACAAATTCCGCGCCCGGCGCACGCATGATGCCACCTACGATTAAGCCGAAGATCAATCCCACAACGAGGTTCATCCCAATCCTCCTGCAAGCGCGTTGACAACACTGGAAGCCATTGCTGACCCACCGCGGCGCCCATGGACGGTTATGAATTCCAAACTCGAGGGGTTTTCGCTAAGCGCTTGTTTTGATTCAACAGCACCCACAAACCCGACCGGAATTCCGACAATCAACGCGGGCTTCGGCGCGCCCTCTTCCACCCGTTCCAAAATACGAAAAAGAGCAGTCGGCGCATTGCCCACAACGACGACTGAGCCTTCGAGTTGATCGCCCCAAAAATCAACTGCAGCAGCAGATCGCGTATTGGCAATCTTCTTTGCGTGGGCGCGAATATGTTCGTTATTCAGCGTGCAAATAATCTCATTGTTTGCGGGAAGAAGACGCTCGATGATGCCAGCCTTGACCATCTCCACATCGGTAAAAATAGCGCAACCATTTTTCAACGCGCGCTGACCGGCTTCAGATGCAGTGGCTGAAAATTCGAGATCGTCCACCACATCAACCATGCCGCAGGAATGGATCAATCGCGTAGCAACTGACCGCATGTCCACTGGGAAACGATCAAGCCCGGCTTCCGATTCTACAATCGAAAATGATTGCCGGTAGATCTCTGCAGGATCGCGTATGTACTCAAACGCAGCCAAACAACATCAACCCTTTTTCATGCTGTTGGGACCATGGGGATGGTCTGCATGTGGATAAGGGTGATGATGGTGACCGTGATCATGTGAATGGCTGTCACTATGATGATGATGGTCATGATCATGCGAATGATCGTGGCTGTGATCATGTGTGTGAAGCGGTGTCCATGGAAGATCGTGCTTCTTACAAAACTCTTCATCCCGGCAAGAAGCATCGCAATCGCCGTTGCATGGACAATTCTCAAGCCCCCCGCCAATACCTTCCACATGGTGGTGATGACTTTCCTGAGCTAGGCCAACTTGGTCTTCAAAGCCCAAAACCTGATCGCGATACTTACACATCTGGCAGTTCATGACCGCCGTGCCTTCAACAATCTCGTTAACCCGGTCTCGGAAGGTTTGCAGCACCAATGGATGATCGTTGAGATAACCAGCTTTTAGAAACTCAATATCAGGATGTCTGTCAGCGACCGCATCGGTGTATGAATAAATCCGCTTAATCAATACGCCTGTGAACAGGAAATACGGGAAAACTACAATACGCTTATAGCCAAGCTTAGCAGCATGCTCGAGGCCGGGCTCAACCAGCGGGAACGTAACACCTGAGTAACAGGTTTCACCCCAGCCAAAACCTTTGCCTTCCCAAAGCATGCGCATGACTTTGGAGACATTAGAGTTGGCATCAGGGTCAGACGATCCGCGGCCGACCACCATGAGCAGCGTTTCGTGCGGCTCGATGTTTTGATCAGATGCATCGATCGCTTCTTGGATACGCTCGGCAGCTGCGCGGATCATCTTCAGATCCACACCAAGTTCACGACCATACTCAATGGTCATTCCTGGATTTTGCGCCTGATACGTGTTCAACACTGAAGGAATATCATTCTTTGCATGACCGGCGGCGAACAGCATGCCCGGAATGGCAAGGCAACGGGTTACGCCCTGCTCCCGCAACGAATCGAGGCCGGCAGAAATCACCGGATTGCAGAATTCAAGATAACCGTATTCCACAGGCACATCAGGAAACAGAAGCTTCAACCCTGCGGCAACTTTAGAAAACTCTTTGGCTGCGTTTTGGTTGCGGCTGCCATGACCGCAAACCATGATTCCGATTTTTTCACTCATGCAGCTTCTCCCTCAGCAGCGCTCTCTTCAGTCGCGCTTTCCTCTTTATCCTCGGACGGTTTGCCCTTTTGTTTCGCGAGAATGGCTGCAAGCGCCCCAGCAGCGACTGCGGCTCCAAGGCCCAACCAATGAGCATGCCCCGCCAACTCTCCCAAATGCCCCGCATGCGCAAAAGCCGGAGATGTAATCAAGCAAAATAAAGTCGAATAGTAAGTTATGCGGATCATTGCGTCTCTCAATTAGCGGATATTGTGTTCAAAGACGAAATGAAAGAACCGAGTGCTCAACAATTCAGCACCCTTCTGGACAGCTACCGTATTGGTTCCCTGCTTGGGTCAACCGCACCGGAATTTCTCTCAGCCCGTCTAAGGGCACCATCTACGATAGGTTTATGGAGAATTATTCTTTCGGTCAAACGGTTTCCCGCCATCTTAAGCTACAAAAACGACTTACACATGGGCGGGATAAGAACGTCAGGCGGAAGCTCTAAATCGCGCCAAGTCCTCTGAGCTTACGTTGAGTATTTCTGCGACCTTCCGGATCATATCAACTTCATCGGCGTGAACATTGTGATCAGCTTTTGCAATCGACATAAGATGGAGCAAAAGAGATTTTTTTCTTTCCTCATCCATAGAAGCAAACATCGAAGCGGCATCAGCTGCGGAGGTTTCGTATCCATAATCTTGCAGATACTTTACAACTTCCGGAACATCTTTCTCAGGAATATCGAAAGCAATCTTACAAATCCTTTTAAAGTTTTGAAGTTCCTCGGGTTTCATCTCACCATCGGCAAATATCATGCGAACAAGCAGGATGAGTTCGCTCGTAAGTTGTATGTCTTCAGCGACACGCTTCACAGAACTATTCCGATCCACGAATCCGCGAATCTTGTCTAAAATCCCCATTTTACCCTCTCCAATCGTTAACTTGGCTGCCCCGGCATTTAAGATGTTGTTAACTTATTAGGCCCTAATTATTAATAAAGGTAAATTGATTCTTTGATTTAGGCGATCAATATTGGGGCTTATCCATGGCAGAAGTCAGTGCTGACCACGACTTAAGAGCAACCATAAACTCTTTGACCATGGGGATCGTGATACTCGACCGTGAGCAGAAGGTTGAATTCATCAACAATGCATATCACGACATGTGGAACAGTTCAGATAAAGAATTGCCGATCGGCACGCCATTTAAAGCACTGATTGAACGCAATCGCGACACCGATATGAAGGCACTTTCCGAAAAGGAATGGGCCAAATATGTGACTGGCAGATTGGGCGAGATAAAGCATGGCAACCTAAAACATCGAGAGTTCAAACGCACTGATGGTCGGCTTCTGATTTTTTCCGTTACCAATCTGGAAAATGATCGCAGACTTCTTTCGTACTTTGATGTAACTGCAGAAAAAGACAAAGAAGACGCCCTTCAGAAAGCACAAGATGATGCAGAGAATACGCGTCTTCAATTAACTGAAGCCATTGAAACATTGGAAGACGGTTTCGTCTTCTTCGACGCTGATGACAAGCTAGTGATTTGCAACGATGCATTTCGACAGCAGTTCAAAGATGCGCCTGGAATGGATGAAAAGCTCACTCCTGGAATGACTTACTATGACATGACCATGCAGCTGGCAAAGTCAGGAATTATTCCGGGAATAGAAGGCAAAGAAGAACAGTTTGTTCGCGATCTGATGCAAAAGCGCAGCAGTGAATTGGGCCTTGAAAAGACCTTCAAAACACATGATGGGCGCTGGATAAAACAGCGCGATGTCAAAACAAAAAGCGGCGGCATTGTTGGCGTACGCATTGATGTTACCGAAGTTAAAGAGAGTGAAGAAGTATCGACAGAAACGAACAAGCTTCTTTCATCCGTTGCAAAATCAATTCAGCAAGGCCTATTGCTGGTAAAAGACGGAAAGATTCAATTCTTCACGCCCAGACTTCTCGACTTCTTTGAGATTGAATCAGGCGCAGACGTTATAAAGATTGGCAACTCTTTTGAAAATTTAGTTGAGCACAATTTGTCTCGCCTAGATGTTCAAAACAAAACCCAGTTGAAGCAACAGGTCCTTGATTTGGTTGATAAGCAGGAAGCGTACTCAACCATAAGGGAGTTTACTACCGGGCTCACAGTTCATGTTGAGGGCATTCCTCAAGAAAACGGTTCCTATTTATTCACTTACACGGATGTCACGCAGGAAAAAGAAGCTCAGAAAGCGCTTGAAGAGAACCAGTTTGTATTGGAGTCTACCGCGAGTTCACTGCCTCAGGGGGTGCTTGTCCTGGAAAATGGAAAGGTCAAACACTTCAATCCAAAGATGCTCGAGCTGCATAATCTGGATGTTAAGAGCCTTTACGTCGGCCAGGACATGCGAGACTTCCTTGAACATCATTTTGCGCATTCATACGAGGGTGCGACTACCGGAAATACCGACATAGTTCTCAATCGCATTATGTCGGGGGAAGCCTATACCGTTGAACGAAAAACCACGACAGGAAAACTGGTCAAAATCGAAGGCATACCGCATGATAGCGGTATTTATATCTACACATACTCGGACATAACCGCAGAAAAAGCAGTGCAGACCGAATTGGTGGAACGTGAATCCTTGATGAATTCAGTGCTCAGCGCATCTGAGAATGGCATTCTCGTTACCGATGGGTTCGGTCCAGTTGTTACCTTCAACGATAAAGCCAGAGAAATGCTTGGCTTTACCGAAGAAGATATGGACTCTTGTGAAAGCTACACAGACCTTCTTAAGGTACAATACGATAAGCGCTTGTATTCGACGCTTTCGAGCGAAACTGAAAAAAAGGATTGCGAAACATTCATCGCTGAAGCCATTGCGATCTCAGAAGCGGCGTTGGAGAAAGTCAAAACGCTATTGATGGCCAGTGGCGAAAGCATCCGATATCGGGCTCGCAAACTGGACAACGGATACTTTGTTCATACATACGTAAACGTCACAACTGAAAAGAAAAAAGAAGAAGAGCTGCTGCACGCAAAGGCTGAAGCAGAGCACGCTTCGAAAATTCAGGAAGCTTCAACCAAAACCATGGTTCAGGGCTTGCTATTTTTCCAAGATAAAGAGCTACAGTTTTTCAATCCGAAATTCCTAGAACTAGTTGGTGCAAAGCCTTCGCAAATTCAGATTGGTATGCATCTGGATGAAATTCTGGAAGTACTGGGTGAGCTTGGGGATTTCAACGACGACGAAGCCGCTGACGCCTACAAAAACGAAATGTCCGACAATTTTAAGGATCACCGATCCTACCAAATTGTACGCCACATGAAAAATGGCAAAATTCTTCAAGTCGATGCAGTTGCTCGTGAAAACAATGGTCTCGTTGTCGCCTATAGCGACATTACGGAGAGCAAAAAGCGTGAAGAAGATTTACGCGAGGCTCAGAACGAACTTTCGAAAACGCTGGAACGACAAACCAATATGTCCCACGCAATGGCTCAGGGCATAATTGTTTTTGAAGAAGAAAAGATCGCGTATTTTAACAAACGCGTAAAAGAGATTCTGGATCTCCCGGATGAAATTCTATTTGTAGGCCAAAACGTCGAAGATTTCCTCGATATGCAAGTCGAAGGCGGATACTTCGGCGATGCGATTATTGGCGCGAATTTTGTCGCAAGTCATCGCGAGAAAATTCACAGTGGAGTGCCATATCAAGTAGACCGAACCACTAGGCATGGTTTGCAGGTCCGTGTTGATGGTGTACCCAACAAAGAAACAGGTTCTCTGATTTTAACGTTCACCGATATCAGTAACCTGAAAAAGCGCGAAGATGAGCTGAAACTCGCGATGAAAGAAGCTGAAGCCGCTGAACGGGCGAAGTCTGAGTTTCTCGCAAATATGAGCCATGAAATCAGAACGCCGATGAATGGTGTCATGGGCATGGCCGAATTACTGTCAACGACAGAGCTCGACTCAAAGCAAAAAATGTTCACAGATGTGATCGTAAAGTCGGGTGCATCCCTACTAACGATCATCAATGATATTCTAGATTTCTCTAAGATCGACGCCGGCCAATTGGAGCTGGAAAGCGCGCCGTTTAATCTGCGTGAAGCAATCGAAGACGTTGCGACGCTGGTCTCCGCGAAAGTCGCAGAGAAAGACCTTGAACTAATCGTCCGTGTCGATCCAACGTTACCGAACAGTCTTGTGGGTGATGTTGGTCGTGTCAGACAGATTGTGACAAACTTGCTCGGAAATGCCGTCAAGTTCACCGAAATCGGCCATATCTATCTCAACGTGGACGGTAAAATCGATGATACGGGTCGCGTCGACGTGGTGTGTAGCGTCGAGGATACCGGCATCGGAATTGCGGAAGACAAATGTAAAACTATCTTCCAGAAATTTTCTCAAGCCGATACATCAGCGACACGCAAACACGAAGGCACCGGTCTTGGTCTGTCAATCGCGTCCTCATTGGTTGAACTCATGGGTGGCGAGATTACGGTTGAAAGCGAACTGGGAACCGGATCCAAGTTTACCTGCACGATGACAATGCAAGTTGACGAGGACGCCAACACCCCAGCCATTGTCATTCCGGGTGACATGACGGGCGCACGGATTCTGATTGTCGATGACAATCAAGTGAATCGCGCGATCCTGACTGAACAAATGACCGCATGGAAGTTTGATTCAGCTGCTGCAGAAGATGGATCGGAAGGGTTGCGCATTATGCGAGCCGTCAAATCCAATGGTATGAATCTCGACCTTGTCATTCTGGATTATCAAATGCCGGGTATGACAGGTATTGATGTATTGCGTGAGATGCGAAACGATCCTGAATTGGAAAACATTCCGGCGATCATGCTAACTTCCGTTGACGGCGTTCAAACCAATCCTGAACTACGAAGCTTGCATGTGGAAGCAAGCCTTACAAAGCCAACGCGCTCATCAATCCTGCTTGAAACCGCAATGCAGGTTATCGCAAACAACCGCGCATCAGTTCAGAGAAAAATGGAGCAATCTTCTAGGCAGGTGGAACCCGCTATAGATGAGCCTGCACAAAGCAAGCCGGCAAGTAAATTTGATCCGGGACAGTTGGATGTGCTGGTCGCGGAAGACAATGAAGTCAACCAGATTGTATTCCAACAAATTCTGGAAGAAGCTGGCGTAAACTTTAAGATTGTCGAGAACGGCCGCCTCGCCGTAGCTGCATATAAAACACACAAGCCACGCATGGTCTTGATGGATGTTTCAATGCCTGAAATGAACGGCAAGGATGCGACTCAGACAATTAGAGCTTGGGAGCGCGAACAAGGTCTGCAGCGAACTCCAATTGTCGGAGTGACCGCACATGCTCTAAAAGGCGATATGGAAGAATGTCTCGATGCGGGAATGGATGACTATCTTTCCAAACCTGTTTCACCTCAAAAGCTTGCTATCAAAGTTGAACAATGGCTTGCCAATAGACGTGAAGACACGGTCGAGAAAGCCAACGCGTAAGCGGCGACGTTTCGTATTAAAATTGTGATGCTTCGGTAAGTTTAAGCGAACTAACTATTTCCGCTGGAAAAGCCCGCCAACTTTCTTAAACAATCGACGTTGTTGAGGAGCCGTTTCAGATTCCGCATCTTCTGTTGGTTGGAACTGCTCATTCACCGAAGAATCCGCATGCAAGATGTCATCATTTGAATCTGAATGTTCATCTGCAGATGAACCCCTTGTCAGGCTACGCAAAGAGGCCATGTCGACCTTCTTCTTTACGCCATCCCAACCGTTAGTCTCTTGCAACTCGTTTTGAAAGTCCGAAACTTCTTTGTAAGGTGACACTGATTGCTTTTCGGCTTCGCGTTGCAACTTGATCCGCTCATACATTGCGCGTTCTGTCGGATCATCAAGATCAAATTGTTCGAGTTCATCGCTGTTTTCTGAAGTTGGAGATATTCCGAAAGCGTCGCAACGCTCTATCATGAGCTCGATCAGCAATTCTCCATTTTCGTCCTCAGTTAAATTCACCCGGATTTCTTCATCATCCGACCGACCAAAAACGTGGTTATCGGGCACCATCATCCCTGTAACGGCGGTAATGCCAATCAGGTGGTCAACAAAGGCCAGCAATTCTTGCCGTGGCAGAGCCACAGGTTCCATCTTGATCTCAGCTCCAATCAAACAACGCGCTCCCCATGTGTGCAGACCGTGTTCGGCCTCACCCGTGTCAAGGTTTTGATGGAACGTGTACATCGGATGTACGAGAAGCGATGGATTCTTAAAATCAATCGCTAACTTCAAGAATTCTCTCGGGGGCAGTAGTTTGTCACATTGCGCCCAGTAAACGCCAACCGGTTCGCTTGAACTGATCTGTACCGTGGATAACCACCGCAGCAATTCAACAGCGAAGTCAAAGCCTTCGGCTTCAAATGCAAGGGGAACTTGAGGTTCTTCGTCAATGAATGGGTCTGGCGGATCAATCTGTCCGTTGGTAATAACAATATGGACATAAGAACCATGTTTGGAGACAGCATCTTTCGCATCCGGGAACACTTCTTTTGTGAACTTGGAAGATAAAGAGTTTTCAAACGCTTCCGCAACTACTGGCTCGGAAACATAGTCCACTTCAATTGTCATATCGTCAGATAGAAAATGGAAAAAATCCGGCGTCTTAACGTTCTCAGTTGCCTTAAACGTAATGCCATTTTTAGTGCTGAACTCGTTGATCAGCTTTTCCCAAATACCAGACCCGAGAATAGCAAACTCGTCATAGAGTAAAACAGCTTCGATCTTGCTCGAAAGTATGCGATCCATAGCGGAATCCTGCGTAATTTGTCGCAATATTACCCAAAAAGTCTAAATTCTTTATTTAAATTTTAGTCTTGTGCACCTTGAAGCAGGTCACTTTTGCGTCTGAACAGGTCAATGAATAGGTTGCTAAGCGAACAACTTAAACTTAAATGAGAAATCCGGAAAGGATTTCATTCTCGGTTATATCCTGCCAACGCATGCCTTGCGCATCCATTTTTTTTGTAAGAATTTCAAAGTTTTCCGCTTTAACTGTTTCAATACCTATTAGAACTGTACCAAAGTTTCGCGCTGACTTTTTAAGGTATTCAAACCGTGCAATGTCGTCTTGAGGACCCAACATCATGAGAAAATCCCGTAAAGCACCGGGACGCTGTGGAAACTGCAAGACATAGTATTTCTTAAGTCCGGAAAAGCGCAGTGACCGCTCCTTGACTTCGGGCAATCGTTCAAAATCGAAATTCCCACCAGAAGCAATACAGACAATCGTCTTTGCCGCGACCTCTGTCTTTGGAAGCCGTTTCAGCGCATCAATCGCAAGGGCGCCCGCAGGCTCTAAAACCACGCCTTCAACGTTTAGCATCTCGATAATGGTCCCGCATACTCCGTCTGTCGGAGCCAATAAAACATCGTCGGCAGAAAACTGTTTCAGTTGTTCAAAATTATTCTCGCCAATTTGCGCAACCGCCGCTCCATCCACAAAGTTATCAACGTTTTCCAACTTTAAGCGTTCACCAGCGTCTAAGCTCTGCTTGAGACTTGGAGCAAGATCCGGCTCCACGAAAGTGTATTCACAGGATTGATCAACGGATTGAAGATAGCGCGTTACACCGGATGATAGCCCGCCTCCGCCGACGGGCATGATGATCCGGTCAATCTTCACATCACTCGGAATTTGATCGCAAATCTCTTTGCCGACGGTAGCCTGCCCCATAATGATTTGCGGATGATCAAAGGGGGGCACCATCAAGCCACCTTCATCTTCGCAAAATTGTAGAGCTGCCGCATTTGCAGCATCAAACCCGTCCCCAATCAGGCGAATTTCCACATGTGGCGCACCAAAGGCAGATGTTTTCATCACTTTCTGTTGCGGTGTAGTTTGCGGCATGAAGATCACGCCCTTGCGCTTGAAATTGCGGCATGCATGCGCAAACCCTTGAGCATGATTTCCAGCTGACGCGCATACAAAAAGCTTTTGATCGGGATTGCGCTCCAACGCATCCATGAGAAACGTATACGCACCTCGTATCTTATAACTGCGCACAGGAGACAGGTCTTCTCTTTTCAACCAGATGTTCGCGCCATGCAGGTCAGACAGGTACTGGTTAAACTGAAGCGGCGTTGGTTCGAGAACAGCAGAAAGCCGTTCATGAACGCCTGATACATGGCTGGCGAAGTCGATTTCGCTCAAAACTCAATACCTACCTGCGCCTTCACGCCAGAACGGAATGGGTGTTTAACAACCTCCATTTCCGTAACAAGATCAGCAAACTCTATCAGATCTTCTTTTGCATTGCGGCCGGTAATGATGACATGTTTCATCTCCGGCTTGGCTTTGAGTGTTTCGATAATGTCATTCACATCAAGATAGTCGTAGCGCAACACGATGTTCAGTTCATCACACAAGACCATGTCCAGATTTTCATCCATGATCATCGCCTTGGCTTTTTCCCAAGCTTGACCTGCCGCTTCAATGTCTCGCGCGCGGTCTTGCGTTTCCCACGTAAATCCTTCGCCCATGGTTGCCATTTCAACCTGATCACCTAGCTTCTCAAGGATCACGCGCTCACCGGTTCCCCATTTGCCTTTAACGAACTGCACCACGCCAACGCGCATGCCATTGCCAAGTGCTCGAAAAACCATGCCAAACGCAGCAGTCGATTTGCCCTTGCCCTTGCCCGTGTGGACAATTGTTAGGCCTTTCTCAATCGTCTTAGTGGCAATGATCTTATCGCGAGCCGCTTTCTTCTTTTTCATCTTTTCAGCATGACGTTCGTTTAGCTCTTCTTCAGTCATGTTTTTAAGACGTTCTGATTTCTCAGCCATTAGGCTTTCTCCCGGCAAGTTCTTCTAGTTCGAATTTCGCTGAATTTGATCGCGGTGTCCACAAACCTCTTTCGATTGCTTCAAGAAAACGATCAGACATTTCTTTCAAAGCCTCTGGGTTTTTCTCCCGCAAGAAGTCGAGCACATCTTCATCGACCAGATATGCATTATGTAAAAGTTCAAAATGATGATTGCCGACTGCACCGGTCGTCGCAGAAAACGCAAACATATAATCAAGCGTTGCTGCCATTTCGAAGGCGCCTTTGTAACCGTGACGCATCACCCCTTTGATCCATTTCGGGTTTGCTGCACGGGCACGGACAACACGGCCAATCTCTTCTTCAAGCGCTCGAACAACCGGCTTCTCAGGGCGCGAATGGTCATTATGATAGACTTTGGGTCGATTACCGGAAGCCTGTTCAACAGCCGCTGTCATACCGCCTTCGAACTGATAATAGTCATCCGAGTCGAGAATATCATGTTCGCGATTGTCCTGATTGTGAACGACCGCTTCCACGCCGGATAATCGTTTGGAGAAGCCCTCGCGATCTTCCTTGCCTTCTTCCTTTTGGCCATAGGCATAAGAACCCCATGCCATGTAAGCAGTGGCGAGGTCATCGCGGCGCTCCCAACCCTTCTCATCGATGAGCGCTTGTAGTCCGGCACCGTAAGCTCCGGGCTTTGACCCGAAAATCCGAAAGCCAGCCCGACGTGTTGCGTCATCAAACGATAATCCACTTTCAATGTGTTTGGCCTGTTCATCGCCCATACGCTTAGCGATCGGATTTTCTTTCGGCTCTTCTTCCAAAGCCCCGATCGCACGAATGGCCTTGTCGAACAATTCAATCTGTGCAGGAAAGGCATCACGGAAAAAACCGGAGATGCGCAGTGTCACGTCAACTCGCGGGCGGCCGAGTTCTGCCAATGTGATGATTTCAAAACCCGTGACACGGCGTGAAGCATGATCCCATTTTGGTTTTGCACCTATTAGCGCCAAAGCTTGAGCAATATCATCACCGCCCGAACGCATGTTGGACGTACCCCAAGCAGACAGACCAAAAGAAGTCGGCCAACCACCATGGTCTTGCCGGTACCGCTTGATCAGAAGTTCAGCGGATTTCTTGCCCAACTCCCACGCAGCAGGCGTTGGCACTGAGCGACTATCGACCGAAAAAAAGTTGCGGCCGGTCGGCAGTACATCCAGCCGTCCACGTGTCGGTGCACCTGACGGTCCGGGCAAAACAAACTGGCCATCAAGACCCGTCATGAGATTCCGGATTTCGTTACCGCCACATGCTTCAACGGAAGGAATAACCACTGACCGCACGTGATCAAGGACAGTTCGCGTTTCGGTCCAATCAGCATGGCATTCGAGCGTGCCATCCACAAAACCGCTAGCCAGCAACTCGATGCGCTCGACCGTGTCGCCATTGCTGCGCCAAGGATCATTGGAGATGCGCTTCAGCGCTTCGGGCTTGCCACCATCCCATGCCCCCGCCATGTCACAATCGAGAGGATCGAAGTGTAATCCTAAATCGTTCGCAATGGCACGTTGGAGACTTTGCTCGCCATTCTCACCCTGCCCGCGCGGCACTCGCACCAACGCGGTTACCAAATCATGTTTCAGTCGATCATCCGGCGAAGCACCAAAAACATGCAATCCATCCCGAATTTGCATCTCCTTCAATTCGCACAGATACCCATCCAGCTTCTCAAGCTTATCGTCATCGCGGTCACCTGCAACAATACCCGCGTCTGCATCAAGACCAATGTCTTCGATCAATTCGAGTATTTGTTTCTTGAGCAGTTTCAAACGGCGCGGGTCATTCCCAGCCGCTTCATAGTATTCATCCACCAATGCTTCCAAGTCGCGCAACGGACCATAGCTTTCGGCACGGGTGAGCGGCGGGGTAAGATGATCAATAATAACGGATGAAATCCGCCGCTTGGCCTGCGTTCCCTCACCAGGGTCATTGACGATGAATGGATAAAAATTCGGCACCGGCCCCATCACCGCTTCAGGATAACACGTCTCACTCAGCGAAAGCGCTTTGCCCGGCAGCCATTCCAGATTTCCGTGCTTGCCCATGTGAATGATCGCGTCGACTTTGAACTCGTTTCGAAGCCACGCATAGAAGGCGATATAACCATGTGGCGGCACAAGGTCTGGCGAGTGATAGGTATCTGTTGGATCGATGTTATACCCGCGTGCAGGCTGAATGCCGACGGCCACATTTCCAAAACATGAAATCGATAAGGCAAGCGCAGTTTGATCCGCAATGTAGAATGGATCCACCTCCGGCTCCCCCCAACGCTCGCGAACTTCATCCTGAATCTGAACTGGAAGAGTAGCAAAGAAGTCGTTGTATTGACTCAGAGAAATCGTTTCCCGAATAACCCGTCCATCCGTTGCGGCATTGGTTGGCCCTTCCTGCAAATGCTCAATCAGCGCATCTCCATTTGTCGGATGATCACCCAAAGAAAAGCCCTGCTCCCGCATTGCATTGAGCACATTGATGGTTCCTGCCGGTGTATCCAAGCCCACCCCATTGCCCAATCGCCCATCACGGTTAGGATAATTCGCAAGGATTAACCCGATGCGCTTTTCGCAATTATTCGTTTGCTGCAAACGAAGCCAATTTGAAGCAAGATCAGCAACGTAATTTACACGTCCCAGATCAGCTTCATGCACCACAATGTTAGATTGAACGGCATCATCAAATCGCTTGGCATTTTTGAACGCAATCGCCCGTGAAAAGATACGCCCATCCACTTCAGGCAGCGCGACGTTCATCGCAAGATCACGGGCTGATAATCCTTGCGTTGAGCCTTCCCAAGCTTCGCGTGAACCACCGGCCAGAACAATCTGCAAAACCGGACAGCCGCGTTCATCAAGCACTGTGTGCTGATGCTCACCAGTGGGCGAAGAAACCGCAAAACCTGTCGTGTTCAATACAAGACCGGGACCTGCAACATTAAAAACAGATCGAACAATTTCAACCGAAACCGGATCTTTCAGGCTTGAGATAAAAATTGGTAGCGCATTGATGCCACGTTGAGCAAGCGCCTCAGCCATTGCTTCGATCGGTTGCAAGCCTCCGGACTGCACAAGCGCGCGATAGAAACAGATCGCTGCCACGGGTGCCTCTGATTTCCAGCTCGCCTGCAAGGTTTCGAGATCACAAATCCCATGCTGAGGAGACCACACCCCTGCCTTCATAAGCGGGACTGCATCGGCGGGTTCTGGTGCCTCATCCAATACATGCGAAACATAGCGCAGGAGGTTGGCCATATTTTCCGGCCCGCCCTGTTTGAGATATTCCCAAACGCGTTCAGCAATCGCACCATCCACTGTGTTGAAACGAGCAAGGCCAGGGTCCGGTTTGTCGTCACCGGGAAGAACGATCAGCTCAACATCGTTTTCTTGAGCCGTTTCGAGCAGTTTTTCCAAGCCATACTGAAAATAACTCTCGCCGCCCAAAATGCGTGCAACCACCAACCGCGATCCTGCTATCGTATTTTCAGCATAAACATCCACAGACATGGGATGCGTGAGCTGCATCATGTTCGCGACACGCAGATCGGGCGCATCGTTTCCAAGGGTAGTTTTGGCAGACGCAATCGACGCAAGTTCGGTATCCGCCGCAGAAATGAAGATTAAATCAGCAGGCGCTTGACCAAGATCAACCGCTTCTTCAGTTTCGTTGACCGAACCCTTTTGCGCGAGAAGTAGGTGCATTCACACCTCAGCCCATCAGTCCGGAAATCTGCTTGGTAATCTTTTCCTGAGCAAGCCCTTCAAGGCCGATCACCACAAGACGGGAAGACCGGGTTTCGTCTTTCTCCCATTCGCGATCAAAATAGTGATCCACGCGATTACCCACCGCTTGCACGACCAGACGCATATCCTTACCCTCAACGCCGATAAATCCTTTAAGGCGGAGGATATCGTGTTCTTCAATGACACGGGCAAGTCCGGCAATCAGTTGCTTGCGGTTAGCGACAACACCGCCGCGCACAACAAAGCTTTCGAACTCATCATGATCATGCTCATGTTCGGCATCCTCGCCGTGTTCAGCATGGAAGGCTTCGTGGTGCAGCTCATGATGCGATTTGCGATTGTGCACATCCGCTTCTGTCGCACTATCAAGACCCAGTAATACTTCCGCCGGCAGCGAACCATGTGAGGAGTTCACCAATTTCACGGAGCGGGAAATTTTATCACCGACTTCAGACTGAACTTTTTCAAGCACATCGCCATCAACGAGGTCAGCCTTGTTGAACACAATCATATCTGCGCATGTCAGCTGATCTTCGAACAGTTCCTCCAATGGGCTTTCATGGTCCAGCGCTTCATCCTCGGCACGTTGCGCATTCACACGGTCAACATCATCTGCAAAGCGGCCATCAGCGACTGCCCGACTGTCCACCACCGTCACAACACCATCTACCGTAACTTGTTCACGAATTTCCGGCCAGTTGAAAGCGTTGACCAAAGGCTGCGGCAGCGCAAGACCAGATGTTTCAATAACAATATGATCTGGACGGTTTTCGCGCTCTAGAAGCTTTTCCATGGTCGGCACGAAATCATCAGCCACAGTGCAGCAGATACAGCCATTGTTCAGTTCGACAATATCATCCTCTGTGCAGGTCTCATCCCCACACCCTTTCAGTACATCGCCATCCACTCCAAGATCACCAAATTCGTTGATGATCAGCGCAATGCGCTTGCCATTCGCTGTTTGCAGCATGTTTCGGATAAGTGTTGTTTTACCGGCTCCAAGAAAGCCAGTGATAACCGTTGCGGGAATTTTCTGCGCGTCCATGATGAAACCTGTCTGTAAAAAGCTATTTCAGCTTGTTGGGAAGTCCTGCTGTCACGAAGTAAACATGATTAGCGGCAGCCGCAAGGCGTTGATGCACCAGTCCCGACAAATCTACAAACTCCCGCGCCATTTTGTTCTCCGGTACAACACCTTGTCCAACCTCATTGGAAACCAGAACAATTGGCGCTTTTGCCTCTGCCAAATAGCGCACAAGCAAATCTGCTTCCTTATCCACATTCGCCTCAGCCATCATCAGATTAGTTATCCACAGCGTAAGGCAATCCACCAAAATCATTCGACCGGGAATAGCAGCATGAGAAAGCGCATCCACAAGTGCAAGCGGCTCCTCAACAGTCTCCCACTCTTCGCCACGGCGATTCTGGTGGCTCTCAATTCGCTCCACCATTTCGTCATCGAAAGCACGACCCGTCGCAAGGTAAATCGGCTTTAGACCCGATTTTAGAACCAAATCCTCAGCAAACTTGCTTTTGCCTGATCGGGCCCCGCCCAAAACGAGTGTTGAAGGTTGTGACATGGATGCACCTCGCGATTGTTTGGATGTGCGATATCAGAGGCGAAACCAATTCGCCATGCGCCACTTCGTCATAACAAATGATCATTCCTGCGATTTGCGCATATGGCTATCACGCAAATGAGTAATCAGCCGAGCGCCCTTGGAGTAAGTGAGATATGACCACATCCAATTTGCTGCAACGAGAAAAGGTGAGCGCACTCCGATTAGAAAGTAAACATGCGCGACACCCCATATCCACCAGGCCAAGAATCCGGAAAGCGTCCACTTTCCAAAATCAATGACAGCAGAGTGCCGACCAATTGTTGCGAGCGAGCCAGCGTGTTTGTACTTAAATGCGCCGGAACGCTCGATGCCAATAGCCTCGTATCGGACTAAATCAGCAACAAACTTTCCCATTTGCTTTGCAGCAGGCGCAATGCCTGGAACATCTTGGCCGTCTTTCCATGGAACTTTTGCTGCATCGCCAATAACGAACACATTTGGATATCCGGGCACAGAAAGATCGCTTTCGACCGGAATGCGCCCTGCCTGATCAGCCTCACATTTTAGCCAGCGCTGGGTATTTTTCACCTCAACACCAGCACCCCAGATCGTAGTCGCGGCAGGTACAAATTCCGCATCAATCAAAACGCCTTCACTGGTGATGTCATTGACGCGTTTTTCAAGCTGCACTTCTACGCCGAGTTTTTCCAGCGTTTGCCGCGCGTGATCTGTCAGGTTTTCCGGAAACCCGTTCAAAAGTCGATCTGCAGCTTCAACAAGTATAATCCGCGCATCACGCGATGAAATATTTCGAAAGTCAGAAGCAAGTGTGTAACGCGCAAGTTCAGCAATTGCACCTGCCATCTCTACTCCCGTAGGTCCGCCACCAACGATAACAAAGGTCAGTTCGCGTTTTCGCGCCTCATCCGTCTTGGCAATCTCCGCACGTTCAAACGCCATCAATACCCGCTTGCGGATTTCGGTCGCGTCTATAATGCGTTTCAGACCCGGTGCGTGATCTTCCCATTGATCGTTGCCGAAATAAGAGTGCCGCGCACCATTGGCAACAATCAGATAATCAAAATCATAGGAACCGGTATCACCGATGACTTGGTTGTTTTCCAAATCAACATCCAAAACTTCACAAAGCGCCACACTCACATTGTCCTGCTTTGCGAAAATGCTACGGATTGGCCAAGCAACATGCGCAGGCGATAAATCTGCGGTCGCGACCTGGTACAATAAGGGTTGGAATAAATGATAATTTCGTCGATCTAGAATGGTTATCTCGACATCCGCTCTTGCCATTGCTTTTGCGGCTGCAAGACCGCCAAATCCAGCGCCAATAATCACAACTTTGGCACGGGGCACTTCGGGTGTTTTTTCTGGCATTGCCAGGGTTCCTTTCACCAACATTGCCTCCCGACCATGATATGGTGATCAGAGAGCCGCGCTACCAGTGAAAATCGCTGAACGTAAGTTTCACACCCTGCTTAATCGAGTGTGTTGGTTAATGGGAAACAGGCGTAATATCATTTCGCCTTTTGCCAAACTGTTTCTAACAGATTGCCCTAATAGAAGCGTTTCAAACAACGGGCTTGAATTCTACCTTTGCCTTGCATTTACATACGCTTGCAATACAGCAGCCATGCGCCCCGTATAGCCTTTTGGGCTTTCCGCCTTAAAGTGATCAATTACCTCTTGCGAAAGACGTACACTCACAACAGACTTTATCTTTGGTTGAGAAAGCTTTGCCTGCTCCCAAAATCGCTCATCAAGCTCAGGAATATCTGACGTATCAACTTTTTCCTCTTTAAACACTGCCAAAGGTTTACTGTCAGTAGCTGTTTCGTAAGATTTCTTCATACCGTTTACGCTCCTTTTTCAGGGCTCTCCGCGCGGAGATAATCCGACAAACACCATTTCTATCCGTATGTATGACCACAAGGACTGTTATCCCTTCAACCATACCGATGCTAATCTCACGCAATTCATTGTGTTCAATATGCATATCCGGCGCAGTAAGAGTCACGCCCTCAAAAATTTTCAACGCAAATTCAAAAGACACGCCATGTTTGGCAACATTCGCGAGATTCTTTTCTTCATCCCATTCAAAATTCATTCTAATTCCCACATATAGAATGATAAAACGTAATACTTTATGTATTACATATTATGCCAATCCCAACAACCCGTCAATATCGAGATGGGTATCCATGGCCTGCGCCAATTCATCCAGCGCTTGTTCAACGGATGCCGCATAGGACATCGATTCATCTGCCTCGAATCCGCATTGTTTCAGCAGCGCCTTGCGATAGGCATCAGACGTAAACAAGCCATGCAAATAACATCCGCGCACATTTCCTTCCGGGTTGATGGCACCATCAAACCGACCATCAAAATTCACCATCGCGCGAGCGCAATCAGGGCCATC
>CALLHT010000230.1 GCA_938009335.1 uncultured Rhizobiaceae group bacterium | reverse complement strand
CGGTGAAAGATCGTCCTCTGCGCGGGCAATAGCCGCAGAAAACATCGCTGTTGCAATCAAAAGCCAAAAAACGTGTTTTAAACCAACGAACATAAGTCGGAATATACGGGCAATTTTCCCCAAGACCAAGGCAAGAATTTTATGCGTACATGACCATTCTTATTGAAGAACGCGTTGGCCTGCCAAAACGCCCATTTCATCAAGCTTTGAGAAATGCATAACAAGCTTGCTTGCGCTCTCTTCACCCTTGGATGCTACGATTTTTCCAAGGATACGTTCGATCAGGACTTCCCCAATCACGTCAAGGTCGAGGTTCGATTCTTCAATCTCTTCCCAAAGTTCTTCAAAATATTCACCAGCAAGCGCTCTCATTTCTTTGTCGATGAAAGCATGCAGATCTTGTTGCGCTTTGTTTTTGCTCACGGTTTTGTCCCATTATTCCCCGCCGCACATTACTGCGTCAAACGCGACAAACAAAGCCTTGTTGATAAGGAAATCTTAATAATGGTTAACGCCCATAACGGCCGGGAATTTCTCCTGCCAAACGGGTCCCTTCAAAAATATAACGGTTGTTCGCTTCAATCGCGGCATCGGTGCATTCGCGATAGGTTTCCTGAAATCCGCGGAAACCACGGTTAAACCGAGCAATAAGAAGCGCCCGCCGCTCAGCGGTCGGTTCTTCCTGCTTTAGCATATTTTGCATTTGGTCACGCCAAAGCTGGCCTTCGTTTGCGCCACATAAATCCCGCAAATAATGAAGCGCACCGAGAATTTCCGAAAGCCGGAGCATCTGATTTTCGTAAGCAGGCGGCAAGACTTTGATCTTTGATTGTGAAGTCTCTCCTTGCTCAGTTGCCTCGGCATCTGTGCTTTGTGCATAGGCGAGCGGCCCGCTCAAAGTGAGAGGCAGGGACACCACGCATGCAAAAAGGATCGATCTCTTCTTCGCCATAGTCGGAATATGCTCATAAGAATGTGGCATTGCAACAAGAAGCTTCGGAAATGGTTAGTCTGCCAATAGCTCTCGAATAAATTCTGGCGTGCCGGGAGTTGTGAGCAACGCATCCATTTCCGCTAAGGTGAACCATCCAAGATCAGCCGCATCATCACCGGCTTTTGCAGAGCCTGAATAGGTTTCTACTTTGAAAGTGGCGAGGACAAAATGATGGGTCAGCTCGCCATCCGGCGTGTGTCCCATACGGTCTCGCACTCTGGCAAACTCTACCCGGTCTGCAACCAGTGCGGTTTCTTCTGTCAGCTCTCGCCTTGCGCATTCTTCGAGGGTTTCACCGGGTTCTTGACTACCTCCCGGAAGGGACCAATGGTCTTTGAGCGGATCTTTGCCGCGTTTGATCAGCAATACCTTTTCATCACTGGTAACCAGAACACTGCATCCGGTCTTTGGCCAATGGGTCACAAGATTTCCTTTAAAAACAGATTCTTGGCATAGCAAAGTTGAATCAGTTTGCTACAATCTTGAATCAACACTTTAAGTTGGATGATGCAATAGATGTGCGGAAGATTTTCACTCACAGCAGAACCGGAGGAACTGGCGGCGATCTTTGATCTGCCGGAACTGGGAGCGTTTCCGCCTCGCTATAACATCGCGCCAACACAACCGATTTTGACTGTCGGTATTAATGCTGCTGGCGAACGGGAAGGCCAATTGGTGCGCTGGGGATTGATCCCGCATTGGGTGAAAGACCCGGCTGATTTTACTTTGATCATCAATGCCCGGTCGGAGACTGTCAGTACGAAAGCCTCATTTAAGACGGCTCTTCGTCATCGGCGTGTGCTGATCCCTGCCAGTGGTTTTTATGAATGGCATAGGCCAGCGGACAAGAAATTGCCCAAGCAAGCTTATTGGATAAGACGCCCAAATAATGAGCCACTGTGTTTTGGCGGTTTGGTCGAAACCTGGATGGGTAAAGATGGCAGCGAGATGGATACAGGCTGCATTCTGACAACACATTCGAATGAGCAGATCGGCAATATTCACCACCGCATGCCAGTGGTCATCCGGCCATCTGATTTTGATCGCTGGCTCGATTGTAAATCGCAAGAACCAAAAGACGTCATGGACCTGATGCGTCCCGTTGAGGATGGTTTTTTTGAAGCCATTGCCGTAAGTGATGCGGTGAACAAGGTGGCCAATACCGGGCCGGAAATTCAAAACCCCGGGTCAGCCAAACCGATTATTCCAGCGAAACCAAAACGCGAAAAACCCGATAGCGGCCAGATGGATTTATTTTAATGACGACACCTTTTCTGACCGGCTTTCTTCTCGGTGCTTCGCTCATCATCGCCATTGGCGCGCAAAATGCTTTTATCTTGAGGCAGGGCTTGCTGCGCCAGCATGTGTTCATCCTCTGCCTCATCTGCGCTTTGTCCGATGCTTTGTTAATTGCTGCTGGTGTTGCAGGGCTTGGAAGCATCATCGAGCAATCGCCAACGCTTCTGACTGTAATCAGGTTGGGTGGGGCGGCTTTCCTGTTCTGGTATGCTTCTGTTGCGCTTCGTCGAGCGTTTAATCCGGAAGCTATGGAAGTGGAAGGGCAGGCAGAAGGCAGTTTGAAAAAAGCTATTGCCACCTGTCTCGCGTTCACCTTTCTCAATCCGCACGTCTATCTGGATACGGTGCTGCTCGTGGGCAGTCTCTCCGCGCAATTTGAAGGTGATACACGAATGGCCTATGGCGTTGGCGCAATGTTGGCTTCGTTCGTATGGTTCTTTGGCTTGGGCTATGGTGCGCGACTTCTGGCACCAGTTTTCCAGAAACAACGGTCCTGGCAAATTCTCGATTTACTGATTGCTGCGGTTATGACGCTCATCGGAATATCCTTGCTTGTGCCATTCTTCCTTGACGGTTGATGTTCAGCAGGACATAAAAGCGGAATGAAAACGACCTTAACCATGCCTTCATCCGGCATCTGCATTATCACTTGCATTATTGACTAGCGATTCGCTGGTCTGGTCGTTCATACCCTTCTCAAAAGCTTAGAACGTTCCAGACCATGGAACAGCCTTGTTTGGAATTTGAGAATGA
>CALLHT010000229.1 GCA_938009335.1 uncultured Rhizobiaceae group bacterium | reverse complement strand
ACAAAGCCCGACACACACACCGTATCCCCATCGCTGATGGTTGCAATGGCACTTTCAAGAGAGACGACCTTATCGACCATGTATAGCTACCCGCTTTTCGTTTTTTGCTTTGATTTGCTTGAAGGTGTTTTCGACGATGTTTCCAACCACTCGATCAACCCGCCGGATACAACCCCTTGCGCCTTGCGACTGACAAAAACGCCAACATGCCCGCCGGGAAACCCGATTTCCTGATATCGCTCTTTTGGAATGAACTTGCCCAGCGCTTTCGAGCAACTCACCGGAATGATGTGATCTTGATGGGCGTAGATATTCAGGACCGGGCAGGAAATATTGGACAAGTCTATTTTCTCGCCCAACAGTTCAAATTCGCCGCTGACCAGTTGGTTCTCACGGTACAGTCCGTTCAGCCATTGCCGCGCAAGTTCACCCGGATGGTCAGGACGGTCTGCAATCCATTTTTCCATCCTCAGGAAATTCAGCATGGCGTCTTTATCGCCATCCAGATTTGCAAGACCAATATTATATTTCGTCATGGAATTGATCGGCGTGAGCGATGAAAAAATTGCGCCCGTCATCGCGCCCGGCAACATGCCATAGGTTTCGATCAAGAGGTCAATATCATGACTGTCGAGATTGCCTATCCACGTATTTAGAAAGCCTTCGCCCAACCAGAAATTTTCTTGATCACCATGAAAATCAACTGGTGTAATCGCCAGTGCAAGACCTGCAAACAATTCAGGGCGCGTTGCCGCAAGCATCACCGCAAAGGTTCCCCCTTCGCAGATGCCAAACATGTTCACCGGTTTGCCGTTATTTTTACCAACGGCATATTCTAGACATGAACCCAGATAGAGGTCCACATAGTCATCAAAGTTGAGATATTGATCGGCGCGCGTTGGATTACCCCAATCAACGACGTAAACCTCAATGCCAGCAGCGAGCAGATTGCGCACAAGCGAGCGATCTTCCTGTAAATCAATCATGCTCTGGCGGCCAAACAGACCGTAACAGATGACAACAGGTGCGATATTCTTGTTTGGCTTTCCAGTGGGCTCGTATTTGAACAAGCGAACCTTATCGATTTCAAAAACGACCTCGTATTCAGCTTCGGCGATACGAATGTCACTGTCTTCCAATTCGGTCAGAACACTTCCAGAACGCAGCGCCTTTTTGCCCGCTTCCATCATTTGGTTCATGGCAAGTGACCAAGCTTCCAGGGCCAATTCTTCCTGGCTTTTTCTTGATGCGCCTTTATCGAACTCGCCCGGCATTATTTCTGGTCGCCTCTTAATTTAGCCATTTCGCGCTTCATTTCCCGAACCTCACGGCGCAGTTGATGAACGGTGCGCGTTAAATCATCGATCTCGGTTCGCGTCGGCATTTGCCAAGCATCGCTCCAGGTTTCAGCCATATCTCTTTGGCGTGCCCTGATTTCGGTCGACGCACGGATCATCCGCTTCTGCGCATCCAGAAACTCAGAACTTCCTTGCGCCTCCAAAAGTGCTTCATTGGCAGACTTAAGCCAAGCGTTGAGGGCTTCATTCATCTCACCGTTTTGAAGATCATCCAGTGAGTATTTTTGAGAATAATCACCATAGGCTGCAGACCATGCCTTCTGCATCACCGCTGACATATCGGATGCCGCTTGTTGGTAGTCCAACGATTCCCGCCAGGCATTGGCCATTTGTTGCTGCGGCATCGCGAGATCCGCAAATTGAGGACCATGCGCAATACGTTCAAGCATCACACGCAATTGCTCAGGTGCATATTGCGTCCACTTTTGAGGATCGAGAAGTTCAAAGAACGCTTGATGGCCTTTACGGAAATCCAAATCGCTCGGCCAATTGACAGAAGGCGTTGACCCGCCATTCCAAGCCGGCACCCAGGCCTTAATCAGATTTTGCCAAGCAGCGATCGGATCGCTCGCCTCACGCTCAACAGTTCCGGCCATTTGATTAAGCGACTTCTGAAACTGCTCGCCGATCTCCTTTTGAGCATTGACGAACGCTTCCTGACTTTGCTGCCATAGGTCCGCCAAAGCATCGAAGCCTTCTTTGGATTTATCATCAGCCATGTAAGGTCCTTCCTGTTCGCCCAAGCGCTCTAAAGCGCTTGAGTGTAAATCTCGAGTGCAGCCTCATAAGTCATCTCGCGCGGGTTGTTCACCAACAATCGCTGTTGCTTCATAGCGTCTTCCGCAAGCATTGGCAGGTGATTATGGTTCACGCCGACTTCAGCAAGTTTGGATTGCATGCCAAGCTCAGGACCCATTTTTTTGAAGCCCTCAACCATTGCTGTGCATTTCTCTGCATCGGATTTTCCAGCCGTATCGCGGAAGATGATCGGCGCCAGCTCCGCATAGAGAGACGACGCGCCGTCCATGTTGAAGTCCAGCACGTAAGGCAGCACAAGCGCGTTTGATAAACCGTGAGGCACCTTGAAGTGACCACCCAGCGGATAGGCAAGCGCATGAACTGCAGCCACAGGCGCATTGGCAAATGCCATACCTGCAAGCATCGAGCCCAGCAGCATGTTAGAACGCGCTTCGCGGTCTGTAGGCGTGTGGCATGCCGTATGAATTGAATTACCCAAAAGATCGAGTGCCTGACGAGCCAGCGTATCTGATACGATGTTTTTCTTGTGCTTAGAGGTGTAAGC
>CALLHT010000228.1 GCA_938009335.1 uncultured Rhizobiaceae group bacterium | reverse complement strand
CATCTTCGAAAGTTTCAGCGACTGATACTTGGCGATATGGTTGCCGATAATCTCATCCGGTTTCTTAAACGTCATGACGAGCGGCTTGGTCTTTTTACCGGGAGCGACGTCAAATCCGTTTAGTTCAAACCCATCGCTATCAAGCTGCAGGTGGGTATTCTCGAACGGACCAAGCCCAGTAAAGCGCCCCTTGCGCTGCAAAAGTTCTTCCAGGGCAACATCTGCCAATGCGCGGATACGCAGTTGAAGCACGTCATCATCTGTTGCGCCTTCCGCTGCCGCATCCAACCCACCCACGAAACCTTTTAACGCATCTTGTGGTGTATCAAAATTGAAGCTTGGCTCTTCAACATCGTTTGCAGGTTCGCCCGTCGCTTCCACAAACTGATGCAGATAGGCCGCTGCCGAGAAAGCTGCCACATAGCTGGAGGCTTCCAGCAGGGCGCGGAACTTCGTTGCATCATCTCCATCCAGAGAAGATGCTGAATTTTTCGCTCTTAGCGCATCAAGGCCAGTTTGCTGGGCAAACTCATCGGCAACAGCAAGCGCCACAGCGATTGCCCGGCGCGTCTTGAACAAAATATTGTGCTGAACAGGTGACAGCATGCTGTCATCCGGTGCAATTGAAGAAAGCGTTTTGATGAATTCAACTTCGCGGCTAGATTTCATTCCACGCGTGGAAACTGTCGAAACAAAACGACGGCGCGTACCGGCAATCTCGGTTTTCGACTTATCGTCCCGCGCTTCCATCAAGATCAGTTTTGTGACAAGCGACTGCGCCGTTGTCAGATGTTTCGCGATCTGCTTTTCGTCAATTGTTGTTAAACCGGTATCCATCACAAATTCCTCAACACATGCCCGTCTGAAATGACGTGGCGTTGGTACCCACTGAATATTTCTTCGTCCATGCCCGCTGCATAAATCGCCTGATAAGCTTCATGCGGCACCAGTGCATTACGCTCAAACGAAGTGACACCCATCCGCACACATTCGAGATCATCCGTATTGATATGAAACTCTTCTCGTGCTGGCTGACTGCTCCATAGACCCCATTTCGCAGGTTGCTCGTTTATCGAGTAAATCTCCTGCATGGTCCACGTCATCAGCCAAGCATTCTCGGGATTGCGGACGCGGGCCAGGATTTGATCCACTTTCTCGCCATGCCGCGTGAAAGCTGAATGATAAAATGGTCCCAACACAAAACGCCGCAACTGCTTCGGATGCAAATGGTCAAAGTCATGATCGAGGTTCATCGCAATCGTAGAAGGCATCAAGCTGTACGCAGAGTTCTTCTCACAGAAGTCATCGAACTGAACAGCAAGATCAGGATTGAGCAGTCCACCCACCGGCAGTTTAATATTGATCTCTTTGTTCAGCTTTCCCGACGGACTGACCAGTAGTTTATTGATATCGTCAGACGAATCTTCAACCGTCAACATATAGATCATCGGTAGATTAGCTGAACCATCATAATACCCCCAATGCACCACATAGTAAGGCCGCTTGGTTTTCGGATTCACTGAAACCTTGATTGTCTTTGGCAACACCAATGGCCCGAAATGTTTTCCGTCATTGATGTTTTCAAGATAATCTCGCTTCGCGAGTTCCACTTGCTGTTCTTTGGGAAACTCTTTCTTGGTGAGAATGTGGTCAACCATGCTTTGGCGTAACGCATCCGGCTCGCGCAAACCTTTTAACGTTTTCTCTGCGCTCTCGCGATCATTCTTCAGTTCCAGAACATTCTCAAATGCTGGAAACCCGCTTTCGGACTGCGAAACCCGGAACTTCGGTTCAAAGGCGATTTTGTCTTCCCAACTTGAAAGGGAAGTCTTTAAGCGCCCCAAATACTCATCAGCTATTGCAGCAATTACGCCATGCTGGGTAGCACTTGACGCTTCGTCCTGCATGAAGGTGTCAAAGCCATCCAATGCGCGACGAAGAGAAATAAAGTAGTCTTGAACTTGGTCTTTATTTGGAGAGGTCACGCTCGACCTCCCCGTAATGCGAATGTTTTCATATTAGGACTGAATATAATCCGCAGAGTTATGCTTTTTCATTACATCATCAAAGCGGCGGGCAAAGGCATCGTCAGCCAATTGTTTGCGGCGCTGAATATCTTGCGTGGAAAGCATGTTCTTTTCATGCATCTCCAAGAGATCACCAATGTGAGACTGAGCAGCTGCACCAATACCCGCCATGGTTTCCTCTGCAGCTGTATCCACCTGGTTACCAAGCGTGTTGATTTTGTGGGCAACATCTTGCTGTGCAGCCGTTTTCAGTGAATCTTCAAGTGCCTTATAGAGAACCACACGCTGCTCGGTATCGATCGTCAGCTTGTTGATCAGCGTTTGTTGCGCTGCCAACTGATTGTTGAGCGAGTCTACGAATGTCTGGAACATGGACGTATAACGCTCAAGCGTTTGGCTTTCAGCCAACAGTTCCTGTTCTTTGGCCTGCATCTGATTGTATTCGGTCGCAAGTGCAGAACGTTGCCCTTCTAGCTCAGTGCGCTGCTTCTGATCTGTTGCCGCAGAAATCTGATTTTCCAAATCCATCAACATCGGATTCAGTTCCTCTATTCGCCCTTGCGCTGTTTCAAGCTCACCCATGGTCGACTTGCGACGCTCAATGACCTGCTTCAGAGAAGCTTCTGAGTTCGCGTAACGAGAATCAAGCACATCTTTTTGTGTCTGCAGGATACCAACAATCTTGTCAGATTTTCCCAGCAGTTCTTGCAAGTTGCCTGCAAGGGACATGTTACGCACACGCTCTGAACGCATGCGCTGCATCCGTTGTTTGGAGAAGACACCGACAAATTTCTCCCAGCCTGTGTAGCTTTTCATGCTTTCGAACTCTGTTCCAAAAACATTGGTTGCATCTTCAAGCCCGATGATCAGGTCAGCAATATTGCCTTCCATCACATTTTGCTGCTTCAGGATGTCTTGAATTCGTGCATTTTCAATATCAAAATCGGTCTGGCCAATCGTTTCAGTTTTGGCAAACTCTTCCAGAACTTTCCCGCTCTGGTCGAGCTTAGTCTTCATATCTTCAACGGTTTGGCGGGTTTTCTCAATTTCTTGATCAATGTTCTTCAATGTTGCCATGTATAAAATTCCCTCCGACAAATAACGTTACAACTCATATAGTTACTCAACGTTACATTTTTAAGATGTGGCACGTCGATTTGGTTACGAATTTGTCTCCAAATCTAGTGAAAATCTGTTTTTTAACTCAATTGGCGAGCCATGAGGTGTTGCTTCCAAAGCTGCCACCCACTCCCCACGGCGTATTGATACTTCACTGGAATTAATAAGAGCCTTACGCGACACAATTGTTTCAAGTGCTTCGAGCCAGGATTGGTAGTACGGTATACTCACATCATTCTGCTTTATAGTCTCACTCAGAATGTCGGCCCACTCATTCCATTGAAACAAGCCTTTTTCATGAAGCCCAACCACAAGCGCAAACGCATTTGCTTCCCAAGGCTCATTGAATACAGGCTCACCGCATTCGAGGTTTAAACCTGGGATTGCTTCATACCCGCTCAAGATACGGCTCCCAGCAATCTACAACCACAGAATTTCTTGGTTCAGCGTCAGGGCCAAACAATTCCTCCGAACTGAACCGGACCGCATATAGCCATTGCGGGTTTTCGCCTTCTCCTTTGGCGTTACTATCTGGGAATACGTGACAGCCGTGAATGGCAATAATCTCGCCAAGCTTGTTTCTCGCATATCTCGGCAAACGCGTGTGAGAACTTGGATGAATGTTGATGGTTCTAACCTTGTCTCCTACTGCCATCGCAGCAGGGGCTGAAGGCTCACGAGCTACGGGGCCACCCGCAGCTAGAGCAGCTGGCATTTCATCCGCTGACACAACACGTTTCACTTCCAAAGGATGCGTTTCCATTTCACCAGTGGCAAGTTCATTCTCGGTCACAAGACCACGCTCGAGCATAAGATTTTGAAGCCCGTGGATCCAAATCTGATAATAGCTTTTGGTGAGATAAAATTCGGGCGGCAAACTTTCACGAGCGAATCTCGACACATCAAGATTCCACTGCCCGGCAAACCCCATACCAACCGTCATCGCAAGCGCACGCTTTTCCCAATCACCATGAAAAATCGGTTCATTCTTCTCCGGCTTTACGGGACCGTAGCACTGCATGCCACCCATATCATGCGGCCCGTTCATGCGGACACCTCATCCGGCGAAAGGGCTAATCCTGTTCCAATCATCGAATCCCGGGTAACGAGATCAGCAAGTTTCTCCTCACTCCATCCATCTGTACCTTCCGGCCGTAACGGGATAACGAGGTAGCGCATTTCAGCTGTAGAATCCCATACCTGAATATTCGTATCTTCAGGCAGTGACACATCAAATTCCGAAAGAACTTTTCTTGGTTCACTCACAGCTCGAGAACGATAGGGTGCCGATTTATACCAGACGGGTGGCAAGCCCAAAACACTCCACGGATAACAAGAACACAAGGTACATACCACCATGTTGTGAGTGTCAGGCGTATTCTCGACAACCCGCATATGCTCGCCCTGTCTGCCAGTGAAACCCAACTCAGCAATGGCCGATGAAGCGTCATCACGTAGGCGTTGAAGATAGTTTGGGTCAGCCCACGCTTTTGCAACGACTTGCGCGCCATTGCGCGGGCCGACCTTATGCTCGTAAGTCTCAACAATAACATCAAGCGCAGCTTGATCTACGTACCCCTTTTCAAGAAGCAATGACTCAAGGGTTTTAACCTTGAGTTCCATATCAGACCACTCACTATGGTCATGATCATGATTTTGACCCATTAATCCTCCGAAACTGTAATCGGACAGCACATACCATCCGCGTTGCCGGAAGTGTTCAAGATTGCGGGTTAATCGTCAAGACCTGTTATAGGTTGTGTCAGGAAATCAGTACGGATGTAGTTGGAGGATTTAGAGCACGGCTTATTGCGTCAATCAACGCACTTGGATTAAGCGGCTTAGACATATATGAGTCTGCACCAGCCGCGATGAATCGTTCTTCATCACCTTTAAGTGCGTGAGCCGTCAGCGCTATGATAGGAACATGTTTACCGGTAGCTTGTTCGTCCTGCCGGATCAAACCAATGGCCTCCATCCCGTTCATAACGGGCATAGAAATATCCATAAGTATGATTTTTGGATCAAGTGCCTTCCACGCCTCATAAGCTTGCTTACCATCCCCTACAATGACGTAAGGCAAGGGTTGTTCATCCAACGTGTGTTGAAGAACCATTTGGTTCACTTCGTTGTCTTCTGCGGACAGAATACAATTTCCATGCAGTGATAAGTCAAATTCCATATCAGGCCCCCATTTGGCTGTATGACATTTTTTAGGCGGAAGCTTCTTTTGCTACCTGTAATTCCATTTCAGGCCCCATAAATTCGCGAATGTAGCCCATGGTCTTGTGCTCGTCTTGTGGCTTGCCAAACAAATAACCCTGCCCGGCATGGCAGCCATAACGCTTTAGGCTTTCCGCCTGATTCATCTCTTCGATTCCCTCGGCAACAACGGTCAGATCAAGACCTGCACACATCTCGAGAATAGCTCTAACGATATGCTCCGCAGGTTTGTCTTCACCAATTGCCATAATGAAGGCACGGTCAATTTTCACTTTGTCTAGTTTCAACTCGCGCAAGCGGCCAAGGCTTGACTGCCCTGTACCAAAGTCATCCATCGAAATCCGAATGCCAGCTTGGTGAAGTTCGTCAATAATCATAGAAGCGGTTTCTGGATCAGTCATCATCGCAGTTTCAGTAACTTCGATCTCAAGACGTTTAGGCGGCAATCCGGCTTTCTTAATCGTGTTGATGATGCTTTGCGCAGTGGTGGGATCAACCAACTGAACGCTGGAAAGGTTGAACGACAGGAAAATGTCATCAGGCCAGCCGGATGCAACGCGTGCCGCATGCAACAGCAACTTGTCAGTCAGTTGGGCAATCATGCCACGCTCTTCAGCCAATGGCACAAATTTACCCGGAGAAACAAATCCCAGTTCAGGGTCCACCCATCGCGCAAGAGCCTCAAAGCCGAGCAGTTTACCGTTCTGCAATGAAATGATTGGTTGAAAATGCGGCTGAACTTCATTGTTAGCGATCGCACGACGCAACGCCTGTTCCATGCGCGCGTTTTCAAGGATCATCTCCTCTATCTCACCGGAGTATACTGTAATTCTTCCGCGACCACCGCGTTTGGAATGATATAGTGCACTCTCAATATTCTTTAAAAGAACGTCAAATTCCTTGCCGGAGTCGGGATAAAGCGCAAAGCCAAAAGAACCACTTAGACGAACAGTTCGCCCATCGAGATCAAAAGGAGCAAGAAGCACTTCTTGGAGGATTCGCCCAATTTGATACGCACCTGCTTCGTCTTTAATCTCGGGGAAAAGAAAACCGAATTCATCCCCGCGACTACGAAATACGTAACCGTCTTGTTCAACAGCGGCAGCAAGTCTCTGTGCGCACTGCTTCAGAATTTCGTCGCCACCCTCAAAGCCATACAGATCGTTAATAGGCTTCATGCCGTCCATATCTGCAAAACCAACCAAAAAGCCTTTCTTGCCATTTCGTCTGTCGTTACAGAGTGAATTGAACTTCTCAATCATTCGGCGTTGATTACCAAGCCCCGTCAACTGATCGGTATAAGCTAGCGAAACCAATTGCTCGCGGGAATCCTCAGACACATTTTCAGTTCCAGAGGTCCCAGGAATCATTGTATCAGAAATGTTTGAGCCACCTGCCAACGCAATTTTTTCATCATTCTCCCTCGATCGAATGTAAATAAAGATCGAACCTAGAGTGCCAAATGCCAACGCAAGGTAGGCAATTCCCATCGCAATTTTTTCTGCGACCCCCTCTGCGATTGGCGAGAAATACGCCATAAAACAGGCGGAAAGGAATAAGATGACTACCCATTGAATAGATTTTTGTGTCGACATAAAACAGCTTCCTGACTTTAAGAGGAAACCCTTTAGGCGCTATCATCCACCAAGAATCCCCAATCAGATCTCAAATTAGAGAAAATTGGTTAAAAACTCTTAATCAAATTCAAAGAAATTTTAGAAAACAAAATTTCCCAATCAACCACAACAATGGCGCACCAAATCACTTGCGGTCTTTTGCCAGCAAATAAAGTTCCACTGATTTATCTCGTGAGGCTGGTGGCTTGATATGATGCACCGACTTGAAATTCCTTTTGAGCAAGGTCAGCAGCTCACCTTCAGTTCCACCCTGAAACGTTTTTGACAGAAAGTGGCCACCCGGTTTTAAGACCTCCAGAGCGAAGTCCAATGCCACTTCAACCAAATGCATTGTGCGCAAATGGTCGGTCTTCCGATGCCCGGTGGTTGGAGCAGCCATATCAGACAAGACGACTTCAGGCGGCTCACCCCCAATTGCATTCATAATAGCATCAGGTGCATCATTATCGAGAAAATCTTTCTTAAGAATGACAGCACCCGCCACAGGCGCCATATCCAGATAGTCAATTCCGACAACCAACGGGTTATCTGAAGTTGACCCCGTAATATTGGCGGCGACCTGGCACCAGCCGCCGGGCGCTGCGCCCAAGTCTATCACCCGATCACCCTTGTTAATAATGGGATGTTTTTCGTTTATCTCTAGCAATTTGTATGCGGCACGAGAGGCATAGCCTTCTGCCTTTGCCCGCTGAACATAAGGATCATTCAGCTGCCGCTCAAGCCAAAGCGTTGACGATAGCTTACGGCCACGCGCGGTTTTAACGCGTGTCCGCATATTTCTGAGATTGGTTTTCTGAGAGCCCGGTTTCTTCGTCATTCGTTGCCACCACTATCAGATTGTGATTGCTCTCTACGTTTTTTTCGTTTGCGCGACCAACGGTTTTTACGGGGTTTTGACCAACTACGATCACGATGCATCATATCCGTCAGCAATCCCTCTCTCAATCCGCGGTCTGCAACCCGTAATCTTTCTGCGGGCCATATTTTTCGAATCGCATTCAAAATTGCACAACCCGCTAGTACAAGATCAGCGCGCTCAGTTCCAACACAAGGATTTGCCGCACGCTCGTCGTAGGTCATATCCAGAAGTCTATCGATAATCGTGTCAACCTGCGCTGACGTCAACCATATGCCGTCCACTTGCCTTCTGTCATATCTCGGTAGTTCGAGATGAATACCGGCGAGTGTCGTCACGGTGCCAGATGTCCCCAGAAGATGAGCAGAGCCCTTTGCGAAAATGTGATCAATGGCGTCGCGGCCTTGGAACGATTGGATTTTCTCCATCACACTTTCGACCATTTGATCAAAGAGCTCCCGCGTAACGTCTTGGCCGCCAAACTGTTCTGCAAGAGTAACAACCCCCAACGGTAAAGACGTCCATCCCGCTATATTCTCAGCGATATTCTTCCGCTTGCCATTCGTCCGATCTACCAACACAAGTTCAGACGAACCACCTCCTATATCAAATAAAACCGCGCCATCACTTTCGCGGTCCATAAGTGCGCCGCAGCCGGCAGCAGCCAAATGTGCTTCCATTTCCTGGGTTACGATTTCAAGCTCAAGGCCAGTTTCTTCCTTAACGCGTGAGAGAAATGCTTCACCGTTCTCAGCCCTTCTGCATGCTTCTGTTGCGATCAATCGCTGTGCTCGGATTTTGCGACCATTGAGCTTATCAGCACAAATCTTCAAAGCTTCGACTGCTCGATCCATTGCATCATCACTAAGCCTGCCGGTACCAGCCAATCCCTCGCCCAACCGAACGATACGGGAAAATCCATCCACCACTCGAAACCTTCCGGGTTTCTGGGGGCAGGCAATTAGGAGGCGACAATTATTTGTCCCCAAATCGAGAGCCGCATACAACGGACGCTGATGGGAATTACGATTAGACTGACGATGATCGCCATGGCCTTGTTTGTCTTGGAATTTGCCACGAGGATGTGATCCACCTTTCGACGGACCACGAGAGCCTGACCTTGGCCGTCCACTTCTGTTATCTTCAACAGAAGTATCAGCTTGCTCGGGAGGCGACGGCTCAACGGTCGCTGCACCATTCGTATTTTGGCGCGCAGATTGCCGTTTACGTCTCGGGCCCTTAGACCGTTTCCCTTTGCCGTTCGGGTCTTGCTCTCTCCCCGGTGAATTCACACCTTCGGAAAGATCGCTCACACCGAATATCCTTTTCTTCAGGGCTCAAATTGTCCCTGTTCATATTCTGAGTTGAATAAAGGGTAACATCACCGCGGCAGTCCGCCAAGGAAATAAATTACTCTTGCGAACGACAAATTAAAATTCGCCCGGTTTATAGGAACGGCAGTTCGCAGAGTTCCGCATTAACGGTACCATCAGGGCGCTTCACTTGAACCTCTTGACCAAGCTGCACTTCCACAGAAATCAAAGCATAACCGATATTTTGCTTCATGCGCGGAGACCAAACACAATTGGTCATGTCTCCAACCTTTTCACCATTCAAATGAATTGCTTCCCAGCGGAACCCAAGCGGGGCCGGATTGCTGCCTTCAAGCTTGAGGCCAAGTTGATGACGCTTTGGGCCATCCTCAGCGATCTTACGCAAAGCCTGAATGCCAACCACATCATCTCCAACATCCAAATTGACATAAGAACCAAGTCGAACCTCAAACGGATTGGTTTGGTCATCTGTGTCACCGCCGAGTGATACCAGACCACTTTCCGTGCGTTCAGCCGTTGCGGGCGCGCCGGGCCCAATACCCCACGGCTTTCCTGCTTCTTTGAAGATGTTCCATAATTGCGTGCCTTTGGTCGGATCTTTCAAGTAAATCTCAAAGCCACCTTGTTTAGACCAACCAGAACGCTGAACCGCAACCGGAATGCCTTCAATCTCCGTTTCCTTGAACCAAAAGTATTTTAATTCACGAACCCAATCGCCAACAACGGATGCAACAACATCCTCACTTTTCGGCCCCTGAATTGCCATAGGTGCTACTTCTGGGTCAGACACCTCCACATCCAGCCCACGCTCAGCTCCAATGGCGCGCGCCCAAAACCAGATGTCACTATCGGCAATTGAAAACCAGTATCGATCTTCGTCCAATTTCAAGACGATTGGATCGTTGATAATAGTACCTTCATGATTGCATAGGGGCACATATTTGCCTTGTCCAACTTTGCATTTTGACAAATCTCTAGGACTTAGAATTTGCGCAAGCTTGCCCGCATCCGGGCCTTTAAGCTGAACCTGACGTTCTACCCCCACATCCCATTGCGAAACCCCTTCAATGATCCGCCAATACTCAGCTTCGGGATCACCATAGGAAGTTGGCAAGATCATATTGTTGTAGATCGACGCGGCGGTCATGCCTTCGGCAACGGCAGACTCGTAAAACGGTGATGGTTTTAAACGCGCAGTAGGAAAAACGGAGAACATAGCCCGACCTCATGATGGATTTTGGTCAGTTATCCCGAAACATACCGCAAACACACCCTGAATTGCGCCATCAAAATGTCGCGATTCCGAAATGAAAAAAGGGGCTAAATCGGCCCCTCTCTCAAATTCTTTTATTTTTCAGGAATTAATCCCCGAGGCGTAAATCTGAGCACTAAAAGTAAGATTATGCCCATCGTCATCAAACGCATATGAGCTGCGGATTTAAGAAGATGTTCGCGCAGAGGACTGTCTTCAGCAAGACCTGAAGTTAGCGCATCCATCAGCCACAATCCCATCGGTTCTGCCTCGATCCAGAAGAACCAAATCACAAAGCCGCCCAAGACTGCTCCCCAGTTGTTACCGGATCCACCGACAATCACCATCACCCAAATCAAGAACGTGAAACGAAGCGGCTGATAAGACGCTGGCGTAAATTGACCATCGAGCGTTGTTAGCATCGCACCCGCAATACCAATGACGGCAGAGCCAAGAATGAAGACCTGCAGATGGCGCCCTTTGACATCTTTACCCATGGCTTCTGCTGCTGTTTCATTGTCACGGATAGCGCGCATCATCCGGCCCCATGGCGAATTGAGCGCCTTCTCAGACAAGTATAGTACGAACAGCAGAACGATCGTGAACAGGTAAGCATAAGAAAGCTTCACCACGATGGATGACAAATCGATAATCGACATGCCCCAGCTTTGCGCAATGCCCTGCCAATATTCAGATTGTTGGATGTCGACTTCGTAAGGAACGGGACGTGGAAGACCGATGACATTTTTGACACCACGGGTTAGCCAGTCTTCGTTTTTCATCATCGCAATGATGATTTCCGAAATACCAAGTGTTGCAATCGCCAGATAATCTGACCGCAGACCAAGCGAAATCTTACCCACAAGCCATGCAGCACCGGCTGCCAAGAGACCACCCACAAACCACGAGAAGATGATGGGCATTCCAAGTCCACCAAGAAAACCTGTGGCAGCGGAGTCAAAACGCTCAATGGCATCAACGGCCGGATCAAAAAACGAGCGGGCAATAAAATAACCAATGATACCAATTATAGTAATCGACCACACCCGCGCCCTACCGCGAAGTTTGGCGTATGCGAATATAATCAATGCAATCGTGATAAGGAAACACACCAGTGCCATTAGCATTAAGCCGCCACCAGCTTCCCAAGCTCCCGGCACAGGCGGTGTCGAAATCAGCACACCGGCCACGCCGCCAAGTGCTGCAAAGCCCATCACACCAACATTCAATAAGCCTGCATAGCCCCACTGAATGTTAACACCTAGCGCCATGATGGCCGAGATCAGGCAGAGGTTGAGAATTGCCAACGAAAGTGACCAACTTTGCAATTGGCCAACGATGACAAACAGCACCGCCATAACGGCGAACATGGAAATATTGCGCATGTTAATGCTCATATCGATTGCCCCCTGAAAATACCGGTCGGTCGTACTAGAAGCACGATCACCAGAATTGCGAAGGAAACGGCAAATTTATAGTCCGTCGATAGAAGCTGAACGAGGCCAGATGGTTCCAGCGATTCCGGCAGAAGATACCCAAGCACCCGTTTATATGCGAAGGTGACGAACACTTCCGAGAATGCGATGACAAAACCGCCAGCAATTGCGCCCAATGGACTACCAAGCCCACCAACAATCGCCGCGGCAAAAATCGGCAGTAGAATCTGCAGATATGTAAAGGGCTTGAAGCTCTTATCAAGGCCATAAAGCGTACCGGCAATTGTTGCGAGAGCTGCTGTCAAAATCCAAGCAATCATCACAACACGGTCCGGATTGATACCAGAAAGAAGCGCTAAATCTTCATTATCGGAATAAGCCCGCATCGACTTGCCAGTACGCGTTTTGGTTAGAAACCAGAATAGTGCAGCAACGCAGATCACAGTCACAAAAACGGTAATGCCCTGTGTCATCTTAAAAGACATTCCTTGCTCAAGGCCAGTAGCTTCTTTGAACTGACGAGCCGTGAAAATAAACCGCTCACCATCGGTGAAAATCCGATCATCCGGGCCAATCACAAAACGGATCAAACCGTTGTAGAAAAACATTACCCCAAGAGACGCGATCAAATAAATCACAGGCGTCGACTTCTGCTTGCGATAGAATTTGTAAACAAGCTTATCACTGACTAGCAAAAGCAGGATCGCACACAGGATACCAACCGGTAGTGCTAACAAAGCAGTTGGTACAGGTCCGAGTGAAACACCCCATCCTTGCAACAGCCAGGTAAAGAGGATTACGGCCATCGTCCCAAAAGCCATGGTCTCGCCATGGGCAAAATTTGAGAACCGCAGGATCCCGTAAATCAAGGTAACACCGAGAGCGCCGAGCGCCAGCTGGCAGCCATAGGTCAGCCCCGGAATGACCACAAAATTAAAGAGCAATACGAATGCGTTGAGAATATCCATTGATCGCCCCTAGCCTCCCAAAAACGCTTTACGGACTTCCGGATCAGCCATCAATGCTTCACCTGTATCCGTATATCGGTTACGCCCTTGAACCAGCACATAACCTTTGTCTGCAATATTGAGCGCCTGTTTGGCGTTCTGCTCCACCATCAAAATTGCGATACCGGTTTTGGCAATCTCAATAATCCGATCAAACAATTCATCCATCACGATTGGTGAAACGCCCGCCGTCGGTTCATCAAGCATCAAAACTTTCGGTTGGGTCATCAGTGCACGACCAACTGCCACTTGTTGACGTTGACCGCCCGAAAGTTCTCCCGCTGGCTGACGACGTTTTTCTTTCAGAATTGGGAAAAGCTCAAACACCTGTTCCATCGTTCCGGAAATTTCATCTTCACGAATGAAGGCGCCCATCTCAAGGTTTTCCTCAACCGTCATGGAAGTGAAGACATTGCTGGTTTGAGGAACAAACCCCATGCCCTTTTGCACACGTGCTTGCGGTGTGAGGCTGGTGATATCTTCACCATCCATCAGAACGTGTCCGGTATGGATGTTGAGCATTCCGAAAACAGCCTTCATCGCTGTGGACTTACCAGCGCCATTTGGCCCTACAACAACAGCAATCTCGCCTTTTTCAACGCCAATGGTGCAGTCGTGCAAAATATCAGCACCACCATATCCACCGGTCATATTCTCACCGATCAGAAAAGCCATTATGCCTTCTCCTTCGCCGGTTTGTTTTTTAGGCCCGTGCCCAAATAGGCTTCGATCACCTCTTCATTATTCTTCACTTCTTCTGCTGTGCCTTGCGCTAGCACTTTACCTTCAGCCATACAAATGACCGGATCGCAGAGGCGCGAAATAAATTCCATATCGTGTTCAATCATGCAGAACGTATATCCGCGCTCTTTGTTAAGGCGTAAAATCGCGTCACCAATAGTGTTGAGAAGTGTCCGGTTCACGCCAGCACCCACTTCATCAAGGAATACAATTTTGGCATCCACCATCATGGTACGTCCAAGTTCCAATAGTTTTTTCTGGCCACCTGAGAGGTTACCAGCAAGCTCGTCTGCAACCTGTGGAATTTCAAGAAATTCAATAACTTCGTTCGCCTTTTCGCGGATGCGCTCCTCTTCTTCGCGCACTTTCTTGCGATTGGTCCAGGTCTGAATTAGGCTCTCACCAGACTGCCCCGAAGGCACCATCATCAGATTTTCACGTACGCTGAGTGTAGAAAACTCATGCGCAATCTGGAATGTGCGTAAAAGGCCTTTCGCAAACAACTCGTGAGGGGTTAGGCCGGTAATGTCTTGCCCGTCTAGCAATACCTTGCCAGACGTCGGTTTGTGCAAACCTGCGATCACGTTAAACAGAGTAGTTTTGCCAGCACCATTCGGGCCGATAAGCCCCGTGATTGATCCAGTTTCAATGGTAAGCGAAGCTCCATCAACAGCCCGCAACCCACCAAAGTGTTTATGCACGTCTTCAACGACAATCATTGAAAAGTATCCCCAATACCAAAACGGCCCGGAAAATCCCGGGCCGTTCTGTGTTCTAAAACCAAGTTCTTAGCGGAACTTTGCTGTTGTGTTCTCGCCGCCTTTGACCAGAATTTCGCGGTAGTTACCAGCGCTTTCACCTGGACCAATCAGCTCAACTGCAGTTGCGCCAACATAATCAATGTCTTTGCCAGCAGCGATCAACTCAAGAGCCTTACCAAGTTCACCTGGAAGGATTTGTTCGCCCGGTGCATTAGCAACGTCCATGATTTTTGATTTGAAATCAGCTGACTTTGAAGAACCAGCAGCCTGCATAGCAAGCATGATCAACGCAGCAGCATCATATGATTCAGCTGAGAACGCGTCAGGCTTGATGCCAGCAGCTTTTGCATTTGCATCAAAGACTTCTGCGCCTTTTGAATCCGTACCAGGAACGGTACCGTATGAACCGTCTAGGGCAGAACCGATTGCTTTTGGCAGTGAGTCACCGATCATGCCGTCTGGCAGAACGAATGTGTCGAAAGCGCCAGTATCAAGTGATGCCTGGATAACGCCTTTACCACCTTGGTCAAGGTAACCCGCAACGATAAGAACTTCGCCGCCAGCTTGTGCAAGTGCACCAACTTCAGCAGAGTAGTCGCCTTTGCCGTCTTCATGAGCAGCAGAGATGGTTACTTTACCGCCAGAAGCTTCGTAGTTTGACTGGATAGATTCAGCCAGACCCTTACCATAGTCATTGTTTGTGTATGTGATCGCTACAGACTTAACGCCTTTGTCGTTTAGGATGTCTGAGATCACCGCGCCCTGACGTGCGTCAGATGGAGCTGTACGGAAGAAAAGACCGTCATCTTCTGCAGTTGAAAGGCCAGGTGACGTTGCAGATGGTGAAACCATAACGATGCCGTTTGCACGTGCAACATTTTGCAGGATAGCGCCAGTAACACCTGAGCAGTCAGCGCCCATGATTGCGTTCACTTTGTCTGATGTAACAAGACGTTCAGCAGCAGCTGTTGCAGCAGCAGCATCAACACAAGTTGAGTCACCACGAACCGAAGTCACTGTTGAACCACCAAGCAATTTGCCTGAGTCAGTAACTTCTTTCATTGCAAGCTCGGCACTTTCAGCCATTGGACCTGTCAAAGATTCAATTGGACCTGTGTACCCAAGGATTGTCCCGATTTTAATGTCTTCAGCAAATGCTGCAGTTGACATCATTGTTGTGGCAGCAAGTGCCAATACTAGCTTCTTCATGAATTTCCTCCCGAGAAATTTTACTAGTTTACAATCATCTTCCCCGATTACCCGTCGGGAGAATTCCAGAAGTTTTAGAACAATGGTTGAGCAATTGCTACCTATTTGTGCAAGATTTGACTGCGTAAGCACAGAGGCAAATTGGCTCTATGTTCAACATCATGCCATTGGAGCACGAGAAAAATCACCTGTCTCAGAATTCATGGTCCACAACTCTCCAAGCGAAATATCAAACCAAGCCCCGTGTAAGGTCAGCTTGCCACGCCCTTCAAGGATGGACACACACGGAAACGTTCTGAGATTGTCAATCGAATGGCGTATGGATATGCGCTCAAGTGCGGTTTGGCGTTCGGTTGCGGTCATAAGATCATTGTTGGCGATCGATTCGGCGGTGGGTTTTAAAAGCTCCATCCAGCGGCCAATAAAGTCGCCCGGAGAAAGTGGCTCCATATTCGGATCAAGCGCCGCACCGATACCGCCGCACCTTCCATGCCCCATAACAATAATATTCTTTACCCGCAAACTTTGCACCGCAAACTCAAGGGCTGCGGATGTTGAATGAAACCCATCATCCGGCCCGTAAGGGGGAACCAGATTAGCGACGTTTCGAACCACGAACATTTCACCGGGATGCGCATTAAAAATTGTTTCAGGGGCAGAGCGGCTATCGCAACAAGCAATAACCATCGTCTGTGGCTTTTGCCCCTTTTCTGCCAACTCTTCGTAGCGCTGTTTTTCTTCAAGAAAGTTTCCCGACCGAAACTCTTGATAACCGTTCATAAGCTTTTGCGGAAAGTCTGACATTTCTCTTTGTCCCCTCTAACTTTCAAATTCGTTTATAGCCCCCGCATCTTTCCGCACAAGCCCTGATAAGAAGACTTGTACAGGTTTCGAAAACAGGCGATGAATAATCTAGG
>CALLHT010000227.1 GCA_938009335.1 uncultured Rhizobiaceae group bacterium | reverse complement strand
CCGCCCGGGCATACCACCCGGGTCAAACAAACAATCAAACGAGCCATCGCACGAAATCTTGCGAGAACTTCATGGCCTCGTGCGGGATTGGGAAAAGGATGCATGGGAAAAGCGATGTCGGAATTTGGGCGTGCCTTGATCGCCATCCTCCGCGGTCCAATCGATGCAACTATTTATCGCATATGTATTCCAAAACATCCTTGACCCGTACCGTACGGTACGGTACTTAGTGCGCATGAACGAGCGCGTTACCATAAATCAGCAAAGCGATATTGCGCCTGCGCCAACAGCCCGTGAGCAGGAAGTGCTGTCTGTAGTACTCGATTTGATGGTGGAAGAGGGGGATGGCTTTTCCATGGCCTCGGTTGCGCGGCGTGCGAGTTGCTCCAAGGAAACGCTGTACCGCTGGTATGGCGATCGTGATGGTTTGTTGACTGCAACTGTTCAGTGGCAAGCGGCTAAGGTTATCATGCCGAAGCTTGATGAGGGCGACGTGACTCTTGATGCGTTTCGTCAAACCTTAGAAGCTTTTGCAAAAAGCTGGCTGACTGTTTTGACCGGGGATGTTTCCATCGCACTTAATCGTTTGGCGGTTTCCCATGCGGGAAACGGTAAAACCAATCTGGGCCAAATTGTGCTGGAAAATGGTCCGCTTGCCATGCGCGAACGCTTGTTGCCGATTTTTTCGATAGGCGCGAAAAACGGCTTCATCAAAGAAGCGGGAGAGGCCGGTTTTCGATTGTTTTTTGGATTGGTCATTGCCGAAGCGCAGATCCGGGCTTTGTTGGGAGAGCCACAAAAACCAAGCGCAAAACAGATACAGAAATTTGCAAAGGATGCGGTAGAGAAATTCCTCATTCTTTGCGGAAAATAATCGTTAATTCAAACACCTATTAGGAGAGTACCATGCGTGTTTATTATGATAGAGATTGCGATCTCAACCTTATCAAGGGCAAAAATGTTCTGATCATCGGTTATGGCTCACAGGGCCGTGCCCATGCGATGAACCTGAAAGATTCAGGTGCGGAAAAGGTGCGTATTGCGTTGCGTTCCGGTTCAACCACCGCGCTTAAAGCAGAGGCGGATGGCTTTGAAGTTATGACTGTTGCTGAAGGTGCTGCGTGGGCAGACCTGATGATGATGGCGACACCTGATGAGCTTCAGGCTGATATCTACCGTGATGAGATAGCCGGCAACATTCGTGATGGCGCGGCGATTGCATTTGCGCATGGTCTGAATGTTCACTTTGGCCTGATCGAGCCGAAGGAAACCGTTGATGTGTTGATGGTTGCTCCGAAAGGTCCGGGCCACACCGTGCGTGGTGAATATCAAAAGGGGGGCGGGGTTCCTTGCTTGATCGCGGTTCATCAGGATGCTTCCGGCAACGCACAAGACCTCGGTCTTTCATATGCATGTGGTGTCGGTGGTGGTCGTTCAGGCATCATCGAAACGAACTTCAAAGAAGAGTGTGAAACAGATTTGTTTGGTGAGCAGGTTGTTCTGTGTGGTGGTCTGGTTGAGCTGATCCGCGCTGGTTTCGAAACGCTTGTGGAAGCTGGTTACGCGCCTGAAATGGCTTACTTTGAGTGCTTGCACGAAGTGAAGCTCATCGTTGACCTGATCTATGAAGGCGGTATTGCGAACATGAACTACTCAATCTCCAATACAGCTGAATGGGGCGAATATGTTTCCGGTCCGCGTATCGTGACATCAGAAACAAAAGCTGAGATGAAACGCGTTCTTGAAGACATTCAGTCTGGTAAGTTTACCTCTGATTGGATGCAGGAATACCGTGCTGGTGGCGCGCGCTTTAAAGGCATTCGTCGCAACAATGATGCGCACCAGATCGAAGAAGTGGGCGCAAAGCTTCGCGAAATGATGCCTTGGATCAAGTCCAACGCATTGGTTGATAAAGCGAAGAACTAACTGCTACTTATTCCTTTGTTACAGAATACGGAGAGGGGGCCTTGCTCCCTCTTTTTTTGTTGAGGATTTGCTACCTTCCTGCACAGCATTTGCAACTGAATGATTGATAAACCTGCCATCTTGAAACGAAGGAGATGGCAATGAAGGAAGCTGGAGTTCTGGGAGCGTGGTTGCTGGGGGTGCTACTTTCCCTGTCGCTTTATCTCTATTTTGCGGCAGGGGATGGAATTGTTTCTTTGCATGCGGTTGAGCCTGCATTCTTGATTTCTTTGGCTGCGATACCCTTGTTATTTATGTCGCCTGATCTTGAGAACAGGATTACTGGTTTGGCAATACTACTTGGTTTTTTGGTTTGTGTCGGTGAACTGTTTTTGTTGTTTTCGATTGTGTTTGCAGTCGGACTTCCAGGTAGTGACTGGGCACCAGCGAGCGCGGCCGTCCCATATTTTCCGCTCTTTGTTGCGATTTATTTTGTTCTCCGGAACTACAAACTTGCACCGCATATTCTGATTGGGTTTTTGCTTTCATTTCCGATTATTGTTTGGATGGTGAAAGATTATGAGTCACGTCGTATA
>CALLHT010000226.1 GCA_938009335.1 uncultured Rhizobiaceae group bacterium | reverse complement strand
GAATTGTTGAAAATATTCCCCGGTCCATCCGGATTGCGCATAATCGATCCTTTGGTGGCAATATGGAAGAAGTCTTTGGCTTCCGGCTTCGCTCCAAAATACGTGCCGATCACATCTTCCGATGTGCCCATGCCATAGATGTTGGCCGTATCGATGTGATTGACGCCCGCTTCCATCGCTGCATCGAGAATAGCATGGCTTTCCGCTTCATTCGTCGCGCCGTAAAAATCGGAGAAGGACATAGCCCCAATACCGATTGGATGGATCATCGGGCCATTTTGCCCAAGCTGTCGGAGTTTCATATGCGCTTACCTTTGACGTTTGATTTTTCAGTCACTTTAAACGCCAACAATCCCCTTCGTAAACGGGTTCTGGTATAATTCGCCATGAGACTCTACCCCCTCCTCAATCACACAATCAGATTTGGGACGAGCAACGCATAATAGCACGTAACCTGCCTTAGATTGGCGTTTGTTGAGCGCCGTTGCTCCCGGTTGCCGAACATCGCCGGAAATCAACTTCGCGGCACAGGTGATACACCCACCATAGTCACAACCAATCGGCAGTTGAATGCCAGCATCCAACGCTGCCTTATAGATTGGTTGATCAGCAGACACATCCAGCGTGACACCAGCGTTCTTGAGTTCGACTTTGTATGTAGCTTGAGACATTCAAATGGTCTGGTTTAGTTTCGGTTTCCAGAATGGGCGAAAGAGCTCAATCTTCGGGCAACGGTTCATGACAACCCGCATCCCTGCGTCTTCACACATCTTTGCCGCTTCCTCGTCAAAAACACCAATCTGCGCCCAAAGCGTCTTGGCTCCCACGTCAATCGCGTCCTGCGCAATGCCCTTCAGTGCATGCGAGGCGCGAAACACATCGACCATGTCGATCGGCTCATCAACGTCAGCCAGCGATTTATAGACCTTTATACCGCGAATCTCCTCAAGGCCTGGCCGCGGATTGATCGGCTTCATGTTGTAGCCCTGCTCATGTAGCACGCGCAGCACACCATAGCTGAATTTGGTCGGGTCAGGACTTGCGCCAATCATGGCAATCGTTTTGGTTTCTTTGAGAATACTGGCGAGATACTCGGCAGGATATTCTTCATGATGGTTCATATGGGTCATGGTTTTACCTCACAGCCAAATATCGGAAGTGCAATCACCGCCGGGATAGCGCGTTTCGTGACAGCGGGATGGCCCGTTCGGTTCGTCCCCAAAATTGACGATGAAATCCTTATTGATTTCCATCCCACCGTTTTCTGTATCGCAATCGACCATCAGCATCACCCCGCCCTTGTGTCGGATTTCCGGGTAGAACTGATTATCCCATGTCGAGAACAGCGATGTGGTGACATAAAGGCGTTTGCCGTCCAGGCTAAGCTGGATCATCTGAGGTCCACCGGCAATCTCGACACCATTTACAACAGGCGCTTTCTGCAGCAATCCGCCCATCCAGACTTGCCCCGTGAGGACCGGATTATGCGGGTCAGAAATATCGTATTGGCGAATATCGCCATGCAGCCAATTGCAGAGATAAAGATATTTATCATCCATTGAGAGCAAAATCACGGTTATCAGCCCCGGTAGAGGGATCGGCCACTCGGGGTGGCGCTCATTCTCCACATCAATGATTTTCTCCCACTGCCATTTTTCGTCTTTATCCTTCCACCAGTGGATGATGTTGGATGACATGGCAGCGCCCACGAACCCATGGGAACTCGCGGGGTCATGGTGAAAACGAACTTCCAACGGCACGAGACCGTCTTCGCCAAGATAGAAAGTCTCTTTCGGCTCTTTCTTCTCAAAATCCCAAAGATGAATTTCCCGGCCATATTTCAAGTGACCAACTTCTTCCAGATCAAACCCCGGCATGAACGTGTTGGGTGCCGCCCATTCAGATGACACCATGATATTGTGGCGTGGCTGATACCAGAAATCATAGCCAAACTTGATGTTGCCCATGGAGTTTTCCCATCGGCCAACAATATTGAAATCCTTGTCGAGATGGAGATAACCGCCCGGTGCGTTGCCCTTGGCATCCCCCAGCATAGAAATGATGATGTCAGAGCCAAGACAATGAACCGTATGCGGCGCAGAGAGATCTGTCTTCTCCTTGATTTCGTCGCCGGAAATAACTTTGTGTAGTTTCGGATTACGCGGGTCTGTTGCGCAATCAACGATATGAAGGTTTGATGATCGCACACCCGGCACGATCAGATACTTTCGCTCCATCCCCGCATCATCAAAACAGGATGAGCACGCGTTCCATCCCATATGATGCAGCTCATCACCAATTCCCGGCATTTCACAGCGGCTGATCACTTGAGAATAGGTTGGGCTTTCTGGGTCCGCATCAACCGTTGCGAGATAATCTGGCTTTTGAATGCCCGTGCCAACGTAAATCGCAATTGTATAAAGGAGTTTCTCACGTGGGGCCTTCATCGCTTCTGCGGGCGAAGCATACCCTGGGCCGCAACACGATTTAGTATCTGGGTCACCCATATGTTTTCCTCCAAAATGTTATTTTTCGCTTGGCTGCGAACTATCTTTGTTTTACATTATGAGACAAATGTCTGTAAAGTGAGAAAATGCACCTCGATCGACTTCTCAACGTATTGGAAACAATCGCCAGCGCTGGACGCCCCGTATCGCCTGCTGAAATTCAGCAAGCAACGGGTTTGCCGCGTCCGACATGCTATCGTCTGTTGCAAACACTCACCGAACATCGGCTTATTGAAAGCCCGGACGAAACGTCTCGTTATATCGTCGGCGACCGGTTGAAGCGGATTGCAGTTCTTGGCCAATCAGACGTTGACGTTTGCAAAGCGGTCATTCCCAATCTGAAAGAAGCGGCCATTGAATTTGGCGAAGCTGTCTTTTTATCCCGCTTTCGCGATAAATCTGTTGAGATCATTCATGTGGAAACGCCTGACGAACCCGCACGCTCTTTCATTCACCCGGGCCTTGGTAACCGTCCACTTCACGCATGCTCTTGTTCAAAGGTCATCGCAGCATTCGCAGATAAAACATTTCAACGTGAACTCCTGTCGCGCCCGCTTAAAGCCTATACACCTGAAACGAAAACTGTTCCGACTGAAATTGAGCAGGAGTTTTCAAGGATAAGAGATCGCGGTTTCGCCGAGTGTGTAGAAGAAATCGAAGTCGGCGTATCAAGCGTTGCCGCTCCCATCCGCATTGGCGCGTTGGGAGTACCGTTCAGTGTTGGAGCGACCGGACCAATACGGCGCTTTACACCAAGCCATCGTGAAAAGATCGGCGCCGGCCTCATAGACATCGCAGAACGCGTTTCCGCCAAACTGCAACTCAATCAACTCTCACAAATCGCATAAGTTTATAGCGTTTCGACACCACAAGGGGCAAACCAATGTCGTCAGAAAATGATATTACATTTCAAAAATTCAGCTTTGGAACACAGGTTCGCAAATCCCCTTACTCTGACGCAGCACTTCGTTGGGGCGCAAAGGGTTTCTCGGTCTATAATCACATGTACATTCCGCGTGACTTTGGTGATCCGGTTCAAAACTTCTGGAACCTCGTAAACGAAGCCATTTTATGTGATGTGGCGGTTGAGCGTCAGGTAGAAATCAAAGGACCGGATGCAGCAAAGTTCACACAATATCTAAGCTGTCGTGATCTTTCGAAATGCCAAGTCGGGCAATGCAAATACGTTCTCATAACAGATCAAGACGGCGGCATCATCAACGACCCAATTCTTCTAAAACTTGCAGAAGATCACTATTGGCTCTCGATTGCAGACAGCGACACGCTTCTTTGGGTGAAAGGCGTTGCCGTTAACTCTGGTATGGATATGAGTATCTGCGAGCCGGATGTTTCGCCGCTTCAACTGCAAGGTCCAAAGTCGCGTGATATTCTGCGCGCGGCATTTGGCGATGCTCCGACTGAACTCAAATACTACTGGTTCATGGAATACGATTGGAATGGTGTGCCACTTATCATTTCGCGAACAGGTTGGTCCAGCGAATTGGGGTATGAAATTTTTCTGCGTGATGGCTCAGCAGGTGATGACCTATGGGAGTATCTGATGAAAGTTGGCGCTCCACTTGGCTTAAAGCCAGGACACACCTCCAGCATCCGGCGCATTGAAGCGGCTATGCTTTCTTATCACGCGGATATGACGTTGGAGAATAACCCATTTGAAATGGGAATGGATCGGTTGGTGGACCTTGATATGGATGCTGACTTTGTCAGTAAAAAAGCCCTTACACGGATTAAAAACGAAGGCGTAAAGCAGCTCTTCATAGGTATAGAGATTTACGGCCCTCCGCTTACCGGCTCAAATGACGAGCACTGGGCGTTGGCCAAAAACGGCCAA
>CALLHT010000225.1 GCA_938009335.1 uncultured Rhizobiaceae group bacterium | reverse complement strand
CCGCTCCATGATGAACCTCTCAATGCTGGGCGCATTGGGCCGGATGCATGAATGGGAAATCCATTGCCGCGGTGCACTCAATAACGGCGTCACAAAAGAAGAAATTCGCGCGATTGTGCACGTGGTCGCAATCTATTGCGGTGTGCCTATGGGACTTGAGTGTTTTCGCGTTGCTCGTAAAGTTTTGGAAGAAGCCGGCGAACTTTAAAACTTCATCCGATCAGGAAACACAAATTCCCGATCATGTTTTGGGTGTCCCGTCTTTGGTGTTTTTAGATTTGTTGCCAGATTATAAGTGCGCATCCGTAGTGTACGCATTAGCTCTTCGCGATCAGGAATTGCGGCGATCTCTTCGGGTGTAATCGGTTCACCGACAACAAACTCAACTTCGCTTCCAATGCGTCGAGCGGTTTCAAAAAAGAACAGCGCCAAACGTAGGGTCGCACTGAAATGGCTTGCCATTTGGAAGAGGCGAGAGTTTTGCCCGCCAAAATAGACGGGAATAACCGTTGCATTGGTTTTTCTGATAAGTTTGGCCGCGAATGGGTGCCAGTTCGTATCGACCGCCGGACCTTTGTGAGGTTTCTGGCTAACAGCCACGCCGCCTGCTGGAAAAATTCCAATCGAGCCGCCCTCTTTAAGGGTTTGAAGCGCCTCCTTACGGGTGGCCATGTTTGTTTCCAGCGCTTCTTTGGTATGTGCAAAATCAACCGGCAGCAGCGCTCCCTTGGCATCGGGCGCTTGGCACAAAACGTGGTTTGCCATGACCTTTACATCTGGTCTTGCTTTGCGTGCGAGCCAGGTCAACACAATGCCATCAAGAACACCATAAGGGTGGTTTGCGATGAATAGGACAGGACCCTCTTTAGGCACGTTTTTCAAAGGCTCTTCATTTGCGCGGATGTCCAGACGCAAAAGATCAACCGCAGATTGGAAGAAATCCCGAGCTTCGCCATCTTCACCAAGAAACTGTTCGTATAGGCCTCTAAGCTTTCTTTGCCCGCCAATCGCTTCAATCGTTTTGATGAAGCTACGCTGTGGCAATGTATGTTCCGGAGTAGAATAGGTAAATTCTATCGTGTTTTTGGAAGCCGCTTTAGGCATTAAACCAAGTCCTGCAAACAAATCAGTCTGATACGATTCATTTATGGCAGATTTGCAAAGGTTTTGTGAAGATAGGCTTTGTCTTCTACCAAGTTATTTCTTTTGAAAGCGAGTAGAATTTATTCGCGTTTGGCCTTTTCCAATAGGGCATGAAAAAGCCGCACCCAAAATGGATACGGCTTTAATCTGTTTCTGATCTGATCACACTCGTAAGAGTGAGATTACACTATGTGAGCGGTGAAATCCGAACCTCGACGCGGCGGTTTGCAGCGCGTCCCGCATCTGATGCATTATCAGCAATTGGGCGCGTCTCACCAAAACCAATAATTCTAAGACGACGGCTGTCGACTTGTTGTGAGTTTAGGTAGCGCGCGACAGATACAGCTCTACGCTCAGACAATGCCTGGTTGGAGAAATCATCACCAACACTATCGGTGTGTCCGTCCACATCAAGCAATGTGCGAGGGTATTTGTTGAGAACAATTGCTACCGAGTTCAGAACCGGGAAAAAGTTTGCGTTCAAGGCATCTTGTCCGCTGGCAAAAGTAACATTGGATGGCATGTTCAGGACAATCTCATTGCCGTTTCGCGATACGCTGACACCGGAATTGACAAGCTGCTGACGCAGTTCCTGCTCTTGCTTATCCATATAAGCGCCAATACCACCGCCAACGAGAAGCCCAACGCCTGCGCCAATCAGTGCAGATTTGCGCTGGTCACTGCCACTTTTGTCTTTAGCGATGAGCAGGCCACCGAGTGCACCCACGGCGGCGCCAATACCTGCGCCTGCGGCCGTGTTGCTGACTTGAGGACGGCCAGTCAAAGGATCGGTCGTGTTTGAACAAGACGCCAAAGCGAGAGATGCTGCTAGCAAAATTGCGCCGCGTTTCATGGAAATTCCCCTTAAATTTAAAACTTTGTTAAGATTCTACTATTCCAGTTAAGATTCCGTTAACTGACTTGATGATCACAATGTCATATTTTGACTGAATAGACTCTGAACGCGAAGAATGGCCGAAAAATGGTATCTTCTAAGCAAATTTAGGCGAATTAAGCGCCTTGTTGGGGTGTTTTAAGAGTCTGGACCCTAGAAAAAACGCTGATCATGCGGATATGACGTCAGGTTCTCGTAGCCATCTTCTGTGATCAGAACTTGATCTTCCAGCTTGATTGAGAAACCCGCTTCCTTGGAGCCCACCAATGCTTCGACACAGAGCATCATGCCAGGTTCCAGTTCATAATCAAATGCACCTTCGCGGTATTCTTTTGGATAGGCAATCAGTGGCCATTCATCACAAAGCCCGACGCCATGGAAGCGGCAGCTATATTGCCCGGGCACCACTTCTTCCGGCAATTGGTGGCCGCCGAATGTCAATTCCTTAAAAGAAACGCCGGGTTTCAGCAATTCCATGTTGGTCATGATGTGGTCGTAGGCAATTTTGTAATACTCTTTCATTTTAGCCGTAGGACCCTGATCGCCAATAAACCAGGTCCGCGAAATATCCACGCACATTCCGTAACAGCCAATCAAATCAGTATCGAATGCAAGAATCTCGTTATCCTGTATCACGCGTGGCCCACATTCCTGAAACCAAGGGAATGTTCTGGGGCCCGAAGCAAGGAGACGTGTTTCAATCCATTCGCCACCGCGCTTTATGTTCTCAGCATGCAGAATTGCCCAGACATCATCTTCGGTCATGCCAGCGGCCATGCCATCTTCCATGGCCTTTACAGATTTTTCGCAGGCATGAACGGCACAACGCATTGCGTCTATTTCATCCGGTCCTTTAATACCGCGGGCTTTTTCGGTGGTTTCTTCGCCCTCATGGACTTCAAGCCCTCGTGCTTCCAGCGCTCGCAGACCTGCAATCATGATCTTGTCCACCGCAATGCGGGTGTTGCTGCCACTATGTTCTTTCATCAAATCCAGAATTTGGCCTGAGAAAACGTCTGCATCATCGGCAACCTTATCTCCATTGCCGAAATAGAACATTGAAGCGCCGCTGCGAACTTCGTTCACCAAGGGATTGTGATCGGCAAGAAACATTGAGTTCTTGTAATCCCACAAAACCATATATCCATCAGCGAACAGGGCGCACGCGCGAAACGGGTTATGCGTGTTCCACAATTGCATATTGGTGCTGTCGGTTGCGTATCGGATGTTTAGCGGATCCGTCATCAGAAGTGCACCATAGTCACGCTTTCTGATCTCGTTCAGCAGCCGTTCGTGACGATACTTGCGCATTCCACTAAGATTTGGAGCCTTGATGCCCGCCTGTTCCCATTCATAAAATGCAAGCGGTGTTGGGCCAATCTCGATGCGATCATTGTCTATTGGAGAGCCG
>CALLHT010000224.1 GCA_938009335.1 uncultured Rhizobiaceae group bacterium | reverse complement strand
GTTTCGCGTGCAGGCGCTTCCACTGTCAGCGAACTTGCGGTCATGGGACGTCCTTCCATTTTAGTGCCATACCCTCATGCGCTTGATCATGATCAGGCAAACAATGCTGCGGCTGTTTCAGCAGAAGGAGGCGCAACGCTGTTTCAACAGGCAGCCCTCAGCCCGCAAGTCATGGCCGATGAACTGACTGCGGCGATTGGCGATCCAAAAAAACTTGCACTCGCGGCAAAAAACGCCAAAAAGACTGGCAGACCTGACGCTGCGAAAGCTCTGGCAGATATGCTCGAAGAGCTTGCGTCTAAAAAATAGATTCAATTGGAAGTGCTAAACTTATGAAAATGCCTGAAAAAATCGGACTGGTTCATTTTGTTGGAATCGGTGGAATTGGCATGAGTGGTATCGCTGAAGTGCTGCACAATCTTGGATATGATGTGCAGGGTTCTGATATGAACGAAAGCGCGAATGTTGAGCGTTTGCGCAAGAAAGGGATTGAAGTCCATATTGGACATCGTGCTGAAAACCTCGGTGAAGCGGAAGTCGTAGTGGCATCCAGCGCAATCAAGCAAGATAATCCGGAACGCGTAGAAGCGCGGCGCAGAAACCTACCGATGGTCCGCCGTGCAGAAATGCTGGCTGAACTGATGCGGTTCAGAAAATCCATTGCGATTGGTGGGACGCACGGCAAGACCACAACCACAACGATGGTTAGTACGCTGCTCGTTGCAGGCGGTCTTGATCCGACTGTGATCAATGGTGGCATCATCAATGACTTTGGTACCAACGCCCGCATGGGTAACGGCGAGTGGATGGTGGTTGAAGCAGATGAATCTGACGGCACCTTCTTAAAGCTTCCCGCGGACGTTGCGGTTGTCACCAATATCGATCCAGAACATCTGGACCATTATGGTGACTATGAAGCTGTCAAACGCGCATTCACTCAGTTTGTGGAGAATGTCCCATTTTATGGGTTTGGTGTGATGTGTCTGGATCACCCTGAAGTGCAGGCGCAGGTTGCAAAAATTACGGACCGACGCGTGGTGACCTATGGCCAAAACCCACAAGCGCAAGTTCGTTTCGTTGACGTGAAAACAGAAGGCTCGATCTCTCATTTTGCTATTGAGAAGCGTCATCGTAAAACGGGTGAGATAGAGCGGATCGAAAACCTGTCTCTTCCGATGCCGGGACTGTACAACGTATCCAATGCAACTGCAGCGATTGCAATAGCCTTGGAACTGGGTGTCAGTCACGATGACATCAGAAAAGGCATTGGGTCTTTTGGCGGAGTGCGCCGCCGCTTCACGCATACCGGTTCATGGAATGGCATTGAGGTTTATGATGACTACGCGCACCATCCGGTTGAAATCAGCTCAGTGCTTTCTGCAGCGCGTCAAGCAAGTTCCGGCAAAGTGATCGCTGTCAAACAACCGCACAGATACACACGCCTTGAGAGCCTGTTTGGAGATTTCTGTTCCTGCTTCAACGATGCGGACCATGTGCTTGTTGCGCCCGTATATGAAGCAGGTGAAAAGCCGATTGAAGGGTATAATTCAGAAACACTTGCCGAAGGCTTGCGTTCTGGCGGGCATCGCAGTGCTGTAGCGATTGATGGACCGGAGGCAATTCCCGCAAAGATCAAAGAACTCGCGGACCCGGGTGATTATGTGATCTTTCTTGGTGCGGGTAGCGTTAGCCAATGGGCGTATGCGCTTCCAGACCAATTGGCAGGCAAGTAAGTTATGTCAGGTGCGGGACTTCTGAAAAAGCTTGAGCGTAATCTTGAGGATGTGCGTGGTCGATTGCTGCCGGATGAGCCCATGTCCAAATACACATGGTTTCAGGTGGGTGGTCCGGCAGATATTCTGTTTCAGCCTGCAGACGAAGAAGATTTAGCTCTATTTTTGAATCGCTTGCCGGAAGACATTCCGGTGATGGTTGTGGGCGTTGGGTCCAATCTGCTTGTCCGCGATGGCGGTATCGAAGGTGTGGTTATTCGTCTTTCTGCAAAAGGCTTTGGTCAGGTGGAACAGGTATCGGATACTCGCATGATGAGTGGTGCGGCGGTTCCCGACAAGATGCTGGCAAAGAAAGCGCTGGAAGCGGGCATTGGCGGTTTTGCGTTTTATCATGGCATTCCGGGCGGTATCGGTGGTGCGTTGCGTATGAACGCGGGTGCAAACGGAACGGAAACCACAAACCGCGTGGTTGAAGTTCATGCAATTGATCGTCAGGGCGAGAAACATATTCTGAGCCACGCTGAAATGGGCTACACCTATCGCCACAGCGCAGCATCGTCTGATTTGATTTTTACCCGTGCAGTGTTTGAGGGTGAAATCCAAGACATGGATGAAATCCAACAAGCGATGGATGAAGTCCAGCATCACCGCGAGACGGTTCAGCCGGTCAAAGAAAAGACGGGTGGTTCCACGTTCAAGAACCCGGATGGGCATAGCGCCTGGAAACTGGTGGATGATGCGGGCATGCGTGGATTTAAAGTGGGTGACGCGCAAATGAGTGAAATGCATTGCAACTTCATGATCAATACGGGCACGGCAACGGCCGATGATCTTGAAACTTTGGGCGAAACGGTTCGAGAAAAAGTCTTGGAAAATTCTGCGATTCAGTTAGAGTGGGAAATCAAGCGGATTGGGCGATTTGATTTGGCTTAATGCGCTGCTTCGCTGAATGATGCGGCAACTTCATCCAGTGAGTGACGGGTAGAAGTGAGTAGGCGAGAAGCCGGGCAAACCGGACCGCTTTTTAAAAACAAGTTAGCAGGCAGGGAAAGAGGCAGGGATGGCTGAGGTCATCATTGCGCTCTCGATTAGTGATTCTGAGTTCGCGTTTGTGTTCGGGGAAGTACGGGGAAGAGTATGACAAGAAAACATGTCGCTGTCTTAATGGGCGGTTGGTCGTCTGAGCGAGAAGTGTCTCTATCTTCGGGTAAGGCGTGTGCTGAAGGTTTGCGCAACGCAGGCTATAAAGTTACCGAAGTAGACGTCGATCGGAAAATATCTTCTGTGCTTCGACACCTTAACCCGGATGTGGCGTTCAATGCGCTGCATGGGCCCTACGGGGAAGATGGTCTTATTCAGGGTGTGCTTGAATACCTTCATATCCCTTACACACACTCTGGCGTTTTGGCGTCCGCTCTCGCGATGGATAAAATCAAGGCAAAGAAGATGGCGAAGACGGTCGGCATTCCGCTTGCGGAGTCCGTCATTGTCACTCGTGAGCAAGCGGCGCGCGAACACCCTATGAAGCCTCCTTATGTTATTAAGCCGGTGGCCGAAGGGTCGTCCTACGGTGTGATCATCGTGCGTGAAGATGCACCCAATCCACCACAGGAATTGATGCGCGATGATTGGCCTTACAGCGAATATTTAATGGCGGAGCGATTCGTTTCTGGACGCGAATTGACTTGTTCTGTGATGGGTGATGTTGCCCTAGGGGTAACTGAAATCCAGACAGGCGGCGAAAAATTCTACGATTATGACGCAAAATACATGCCTGGCGGTTCAAAACACATCATTCCGGCAGAAATTAAACCAAATATTTACCAAAAAATCATGACACTCGCACTGAAGGCTCATGAAGTGATGGGTTGTCGTGGTGTTACGCGCTCCGACTTCCGATTGGATGATGGGTTAATGGGAACGGGTGAACTTGTTTGGTTGGAGATTAATACCCAGCCGGGGATGACGCCTACGTCGCTCTTACCAGAACAGGCTGAATTTGCAGGCCATAACTGGGAAGAATTGTTGAGTTGGATTGTGGAGGACGCCTCTTGCAACCGTTGAATACAGAACCCGGTATGAACCGGACTGTAGCGCATGTCAGCGAAGTGGCAGGCGACGGGATAACTGCGTCTGATGCTCAACCCAAACTAATGCCGCGTCCTGTGCGTCGCATGATCCGCTCTTTGAACGGACTTAGTTTCAGCGCGTTAATCCGTAATCCCAGCGCAATCAAAGCGGCTCTTGCTATTGGAATGCTTGGCCTTGGTTCGTTCCTTGTTCAAGAAGACCGAATTGGCGGGCAAGCGCTTGCCTCCGCATCAAACAATGCTGGATTTTCAGTTTCAAAGCTGGTTGTGAATGGTGCTGCTCAATTGGATGTTGATCTGATTGAAAGCAGACTTTCCAGCCACCTTGGCAAGTCGATGTTTAACATCGATGTTGAAAGCGCGCGCAAAAGCGTTGGCGAGATGAACTGGGTAAAATCAGTCAGCATCAAAAAGGCCTATCCTGATACATTGGTTATCGATTTGGTTGAGCGCGAGCCGGTTGCCTTGTGGAAATCAGGCCAAACAATCTATCTCATCTCGCCGGAGGGCCTTGTGATTGACCGCGCAAAAGCGCGTCATATGCATTTGCCGCAGGTGGTAGGCGAGGGTGCAAACCGCGTTGCTTCTGAGTTTCTTGCGGTGATGGAACGGTTCCCGGAGCTTGTTTCCAGATCAGAGGCTTATGTACGTGTGGCCGAACGTCGTTGGAATATTGTGCTTGATGATGGCCCGAGCATCATGCTGCCGGCCGATAACTGGCAGGATGCGCTAGCTGAACTTAATCAGATGAATGCCAAGAACCAAATTCTAGACCGCGAAATCGTGCATATCGACATGCGCTTGTCAGATCGGTTGGTTCTAAAGCTTCCCGAAGATGATGCGGAAATTCGCAGAACGCGAATTGAGAAAGCAATAAAGAGGAGCTGGCACAAGACATGAGTTTTCTTCGTCAAGATGGCCTGCTCCCGCGCATGCAGCCGCTTTCTGAAAAGCGGCCATCTACTGTTAGTGTCCTAGACATTGGCACGTCTAAGGTTTGCTGTCTTATTGCAAAGCTGACGCCAAGAACCGCTGGTGAGGCTGTGTTGGGTCGCACGCATAAAATTGAGATCCTTGGTATTGGCCATCAGCAATCGCGAGGCATGAAGTCTGGTGTTGTCATCAACATCGAACAGGCTGAGCAGGCAATCCGTAATGCGGTTGAAAGTGCCGAACGGATGGCCGGTGTCACCGTCGATTCTTTGATTGTGAACGTTTCCTCCGGTCGTTTGGTTTCTGAGGCTTTTTCTGCGGACATCGCGTTGGGTGGGCATGCAGTTCAGGATAGCGATATCGCTCAAGTCTTGAGAGCGGGGGCGCAACACGCTCTGGCTCCAGAGCGTTCGGTCGTTCACTCGGTGCCGATTGGGTATTCGCTTGATGGCGAACATGGCATCTCAGAGCCTCTTGGTATGATTGGTTCCAAACTTGGCGTTGATATGCATGTTTTGACTGCTGAAAATGCGCCGCTTCGTAATGTAGAACTGTGCATCAATCGTGCGCACTTGGCGGTGGAAGCAATGGTCGCTTCTCCATATGCGGCAGGACTGGCCTCATTGGTTGATGATGAAATGCAGATGGGTTGTGCCTGTATCGATATTGGCGGTGGCACGACTACGCTTTCCGTCTTTATGGATGGTCGTTTTGTCTATTCTGACGCGGTCGCGATTGGTGGAAATCACGTGACTATGGATTTGGCCCGTGGGCTTTCGACGCGACTAGGTGACGCTGAATCCATTAAAATCAAACACGGCTCGACGTTGCTGGGTTCTGGTGATGACGAGGCCATGGTGACTATTCCTCCAATTGCTGAAGAAGAGCGCGGCGCGCCCAATCAGGTGAGTAAGGCGCATTTGGTTCGTATTATTCGTCCACGGGTTGAAGAAACGCTCGAAATGATCCGCGATCGCCTTGCGAGGTCCGGATTTGCGGATGCTGTTGGCAAGCGTTTGGTGTTAACCGGCGGCGCAAGCCAGCTCAACGGAATGAGCGAAGTGGCGCGAAGAGTATTATCACGCAATGTGAGAATGGGGCGGCCGATGGGTGTTTCAGGCATGCCTGAAGCGACTAAAGGACCGGCATTTTCCACAGCGGTAGGTCTTTTGATCTACCCGCAAATTGCAAAGATCGAGAATTTTTCCACGCATTCTGGATATGCCAGCATGTTGAAAACAGGCACCGGTGGTGCTTTTGGCCGTCTGGGCGCGTGGTTTAAGGAGAGTTTTTAGCCGGGGATATTCGGCTGAAAAATGCGGAGCGTAGCGGTGACGCTGCAAAAGAGGTTCTGGCGGTTCCCGTCAGACCAAAAATGGAGACGAGGAAATGACCATTAACCTGCAAAAGCCTGATATTACAGAGCTTAAACCTAAAATTACTGTTTTCGGTGTCGGCGGCGGCGGCGGAAATGCTGTTAACAATATGATTCATGGTGGCCTTCAGGGCGTAGAATTTGTTGTTGCCAATACAGATGCTCAGGCACTCACGATGTCTGCTGCGGAAAAAATTATTCAGCTTGGTGTTGATGTCACCGAAGGTCTTGGTGCTGGCTCCAGCCCAGAAGTGGGTGCTGCGGCTGCTGAAGAGTGCCTTACTGAGATTCAAGATTATATGGCGGGCACGCATATGGCATTTGTGACTGCCGGCATGGGCGGTGGCACAGGCACAGGTGCGGCTCCTGTTGTGGCACGTGCTGCGCGCGAATTGGGAATTTTGACGGTTGGTGTTGTCACCAAGCCATTCCAGTTTGAAGGCCAAGGCCGCATGAAAATGGCCAATGAAGGTATTGCGGAGCTTCAAAAGCACGTAGACTCCCTGATCGTCATTCCAAACCAGAATCTCTTCCGCATCGCAAACGACAAAACAACTTTCGCAGACGCCTTCGGCATGGCCGATCAGGTGCTTTACTCAGGTGTTGCCTGCATTACTGACCTGATGGTCAAAGAAGGTCTCATCAATCTTGATTTCGCAGATGTGCGCTCAGTGATGCGTGACATGGGCAAAGCCATGATGGGAACAGGTGAAGCAAGTGGCGAAGGTCGTGCTATGCAAGCTGCTGAAGCTGCAATCTCTAACCCGCTATTGGATGAAAGTTCAATGCGTGGTGCTGGAGGTCTTCTGATCTCCATCACGGGTGGTCGTGATCTTACCCTGTTTGAGGTTGATGAAGCAGCAACCCGTATTCGCGAAGAAGTGGACGAGGAAGCAAACATCATTCTCGGCGCTACTTTTGATGAAAACCTTGAGGGTGTCATCAGAGTTTCTGTTGTGGCTACTGGCATCGATAATGCCGCTAAAGCAACATCTGCAGAAAATGGTGCATTCAGCCGCAAGACAGAAGCCGTTACGCGCAGTGCGCCAATGCCAATTGCAGCAAAACCAGCCCCTGCAGCGGCGCCAGCACCGCTTTCAACCCCTACTGCAGCAACTGCTGAAAAGAAAATTGAGCAAACAGCGGCAGCACTCGAATTGCCTGAAACTGAAAAAGTTGAGCGCGATGGGGTGACCATTGAACGATTTAAGCCGGCGCCGGCTGCGTTCTCCGACAGAGAAGTTGAAGACGAGTTCAAGGCTGCACTTGAGAGTGAATTGCAACCTACTGCTGCTCCGTTTGTGCCGCCTGCTGCACAAGAGCCAGGTCAGATCGTTGCATCACAACCCATACCAGCTGTGGAAGATTTTCCACCTGTTGCTCAATCTCAGATCAAAGCGGCGGAATCTTCCCCTGCACCTGAGGCGCCAACAAGCCATGGCCCAATGGGACTATTGAACAAGTTGAAAAACAGCTTCTCATCTCGTGATGAAGAGGTTGAAACTCCAAATGCACCGCCTGCAGCAGCACCATCTATGGTCGCTCCTGCCGCTCCTGTGGCTCCTCGTCCATCAGCACCTCAACCAGCTCCTGCGCCAGCGGCACGTGCAGAGCAGGTTCGTGTTGAAAACGATCCTTATGCTCCAAAGCGTGCGGGATTGGATAATCAGGGAAGAATCAATCCTTCCGATCGCCCACAAAGTGAGGATGATCAATTGGACATTCCTGCATTTTTGCGCCGCCAAGCCAACTAATTAATAAAGTGTTAATTCAGCCCGTTTGTAGCAATTGTTACAAACGGGCTGTTTTTTTAAGATATTGAAAAACATGGATAAAAAATTTAAAAATTACGATTTTCGTAACATTAAGTAAGAAAGCGTGATTTGGTGTTGTGTCAGCGTCTGGGTATAAACATGGCAAGAAATTGGCTGGAAACTTTTTCTTAGGGGCAGAGTAATCTCTCTCGCAGAAGAAAGATCGGGGAATATAGAGTGATTGGTCATCAGACAACGTTGAGAGAGAAACTGGAATTCTCTGGGGTAGGCGTTCATTCCGGTAGTCCGGTCTTAATGACCCTGATCCCGGCGGATGCCAATACAGGAATTCTGTTCAACGTTTGTGACCCTAGAACGGGTGAAACCAAAGACCTTCCGGCAAATTTAAGTACTGTTGGTGCGACTGATCTTTGCACCGTACTTGGATCACCTGCAGGCGCGCACGCAGCGACAATCGAACATTTGATGGCAGCGCTTCGTGCACTCAACGTCGATAATGTGATCGTTGAACTTGATGCTCCAGAAGTTCCGGTGATGGATGGCAGTTCAGCGGTATTCGTAGAAGCTATTCATTCAGTTGGTCTTAAATCTCTTTCTGCAAGCCGTTGTTATATCCGCGTCAACAAGCCTGTTCGTGTGGATATGGGCGCATCATGGGGTGAGTTTGTTCCTTATGAGGGAACACGCTTCGAAGTTGAGATTGATTTTGATTGTGAAGCGATTGGTCGCCAGCAATTTGCATCAGACATCAATGAAGATGTTTTCTGTAAGGAATTGAGCCGCGCACGTACATTCGGCTTTATGAAGGATGTTGAACGTCTTTGGGCAGCAGGCTTTGCGCTCGGTTCTTCGCTTGAAAATTCTGTGGTGATTGGCGACGATAACAAAATCATCAATCCTGAAGGGTTGCGTTACGTTGATGAATTTGTTCGTCACAAGACGCTTGATGCAATTGGTGATCTTGCCCTTGCAGGTGCTCCGATCTTGGGGTGTTACCGTTCCTATCGCGGTGGTCATAAGCTTAATTCGATGGTTCTTAAGGCACTTCTATCTGACGCAAGTGCGTTCGATTTTGTGCAGCCGGCGCGCTCCCGCCCAAAAGTTATGCATGGTGACCTAGAAGCTGTTGGCGTACCTGCATACGCTGCCGTATTCGTCTAAAAGATATCTACCCTATAAATCAGTCGCTTAGCTGCTCCGCTAATTGTGAATACCCTTGCCACAAAAATGCGGTATTTCTTTACGATAACGGCTGGAATTGAGTGGGGTTATCCTGTAAATTCTTGAAAAGCAGTTAGGCTGCGACTTGGAAGAGTTGGAACGTTAAGATCATGACTTTTATGGGCAAAAGCAAAAAACTGTTGCTGGTACTCACTGTAGCAGCCCTTGCCGGGTGTAGCGGAACCGACGAAAAGAGCGGTGATTTTGCTGTAGATGACATCACGCCAGCTGATGCGCTGTATAACCAAGCATTGGCAAACCTTGATGCTGGTGATCTGAGAACCGCGCAAAAGCGTATTGGTGACCTGAATAGCCAGCACCCATATTCTGAATATTCTCGTCGCTCATTGGTGTTGGATACATTCATCAATTACAGACAGGGCAAATATGCTGAAGCCGCTTCTGCCGGTAAGCGTTTTATTCAACTTTATCCAAGTGATAAAGATGCTGCATATGCTCAGTATATTATCGGCATGTCTTACTTCAAACAGATGCCGCACATCACGCGTGACCAGAGCGTTGCCCAGCAATCTTTTGATGCAATGGCGTCCTTGGTCGAGAAATACCCTGAGAGTGAGTATGTTGAAGATGCTCGTCGTAAGATGCGGGTCACGAAAGACCAATTGGCCGGCAAACAAATGCTTGTTGGACGTTACTATCAGGAACGACGTGAGTTTTTGGCTTCGATCAACCGCTTCCGTCGTGTTGTAGAGGATTATCCTGATACAAGACATGTGGAGGAAGCGCTGGCACGCCTGACTGAGAGCTACTTCTCCTTGGGTCTGGTTGAAGAGGCGCAAAATTCTGCTGCGGTTTTGGGACATAACTTCCCGGATAGCACTTGGTACAACGACTCGTATGCTCTGCTACAGACGGGTGGCTTGGAGCCAAGGGAGGCCAAGAACTCATGGTTGAGCGGACTTCTATTCACTGGCAAAAAGACTTGATCCTTCGAAAGCGCTTCGGGGGATGCTGGCAGAACTCTTAATTAAAGACATTGTATTGATTGACCGCTTGGACCTCGAGTTCAGAAGCGGTCTTTCTGTTTTGACCGGCGAAACTGGTGCCGGCAAATCGATCTTGCTCGATTCTCTTTCAATGGCTCTTGGCGCGCGGGGCGATGGCTCACTTGTTCGTAAAGGCCAGAGCGAGGGAAGCGTTGTTGCCGTCTTTGAGCCTGAGGCAGGGCATCACGTCTACAAGCTTCTGGCCGAAAACGACCTTCCAGCTGATGAAAGCGTTATTCTTCGACGTGTGCAAAAGGCCGATGGTAAGACGCGTGGCTTCATCAACGATTCTCCTGTTTCAGCAGGCTTGATGCGACAAGTGGGGCAATGCCTTGTGGAAATACATGGGCAACATGATGATCGCGCCATGCTGGATTCTGCAACACATCTTGGGCTGTTGGACGCCCATGGCGGGTTAGAGGCCGATGTTGTGCTTGTCGGGAACGCATGGCGCAGTCTCAAACAGGCAGAACGAAAACTGAATGTCCTGCGTGCCGAGGTTGAAGAAGCGCAACGCGAAGCTGACTATCTGCGGTCTTCTTGCGAGGAACTTCAGAAACTTGCTCCGGAACCCGGAGAAGAGACCGAACTTGCCGACACAAGGCAACGCATGATGAAGGTTGAACAGGTTGCAACCGATCTTTCAGAGGCCAATGATCTGCTCTCGGGCAATGCATCCCCTGTGACCACGATTTCGAACCTTGCGAGGCAGTTGGAACGTAAGCGTGATGCAGCGCCCGAGTTGATTAGCGAAACGCTGGATTATCTCGATACGGCTTTGAATGCCCTATATGGCGCACAGAACTCGCTCGACTCGGCCTTTGCTCAAACCCATTTCGACCCGCGTGATCTGGAAAATGCCGAGGAGCGTCTCTTTGCCCTTCGCGCTGCCGGTCGCAAATACAATGTCGCTGTCGAGAATCTGCCGGAGCTTGCTGTCAAAATGGCGGACAATCTTGCCATGCTTGAAGACGGTGAAGATCGCCTGTCGGGGCTGGAGAAAGAAGTGGCTACACTGAACGCGGAATACAAGCGCTTGGCGGCAACGCTCTCTGAAAAGCGTAAGGAAGCAGGCAGTGTGCTGGCTGACGCGGTTATGCAGGAACTTCCATCGCTGAAACTGGAAAATGCAACCTTTATTGTTCAGCATGAAACAGGTGAAGATCATGCGTCTGCCAGCGGGCTAGACCAGATTGAGTTCTGGGTGCAGACAAACCCTGGTTCTAATCCGGGCCCGATGCGCAAAGTAGCCTCAGGCGGAGAACTTTCTCGGTTTATGCTGGCGCTCAAGGTCGCTTTGGCTGATCGTGGGTCCGCGCCGACACTTGTATTTGATGAGATCGATTCTGGAGTAGGTGGGGCCGTTGCAGATGCAATCGGTGCGCGTCTTTCGCGATTATCCGGTCGCGTGCAGGTGTTGTCTGTGACGCATGCTCCGCAGGTGGCGGCCCGTGCGCAGGGGCATTATCTGATCTCCAAGAAAATGCTAGGCGATGAAGACCGGGTTGCAACTGGTGTTGAGCCAATTTCAGCAGCCAGGCGTCTTGAAGAAATTGCGCGTATGTTGTCTGGTGCAACCATTACGGACGAAGCACGCGCTGCGGCTGAGAAATTGATTCACGAGTCTGCGGCTTAATCTTCGCGTTTATGAATAGAGAGAATGCCGACCATGGTTGAAGTTGATGCGTTGAGCGTTGAAGAGGCGCGTGCAGAACTGGAGAAGCTTGCGTCTGAGATTGCGCGTCATGACGCTCTGTATCACGCAGACGACCAGCCTGAAATTTCTGATGCTGAGTATGATGCGTTGCGCCGCCGTAACTTGGCAATAGAGCAGAAGTTTCCGGATCTGGTACGGGAAGATTCACCATCGAAGCGGGTAGGCTATGTGGCTCTCGACAAGTTCGAGAAAATTACCCATGCAGTGCCGATGCTTTCCTTGGACAATGCGTTCAACGATGAAGATGTGCATGAGTTTGTGGGCCGTGTGCGACGGTTTCTAAAGCTTGATCCTCTGCAACCTGTCCCCCTGACCTCTGAGCCGAAGATCGATGGTCTCTCGCTTACATTGAGATATGAGAAGGGCAAACTGGTTTCTGCGGGAACGAGAGGGGATGGCTCTGTTGGTGAAAATGTAACCGAGAATGCCAAGACCATTGCGGACGTACCAACCGTTCTTGCTTGTGATAATCCGCCGGATGTTGTGGAGGTGCGTGGTGAAGTCTACATGACGCATGAGGCGTTTCAGGCGCTCAACGCACGAATGGAGGCAGAAGGTAAGCCAACCTATGTGAACCCGCGCAACACGGCTGCAGGCTCTCTACGTCAGCTTGACAGCGCGATTACTGCGCGCAGGCCACTGCGATTCTTTGCTTATGCATGGGGTGAGATGAGTGAGATGCCATCCGGCACTCAAATGGGCATGGTTGAGTGGCTAAAGGCGTGTGGATTTAGAATCAATCCGTTGATGCAACGCCATGAAACCATTGAAGAATTGCTGGAAAACTATCGCTATATTGAGAAGGTAAGGCCGGAGCTTGAATATGATATAGATGGCGTGGTCTACAAGGTCGACGAACTGGCGTTACAATCTCGATTAGGGTTTGCGTCGCGCTTTCCGCGCTGGGCCATTGCGCATAAATTTCCGGCAGAAAAAGCATGGACCATCCTCCGCGATATCGAAATTCAAGTGGGACGCACGGGTGCGTTAACGCCAGTTGCACGGCTTGAACCTGTAACGGTTGGCGGTGTGGTCGTCACCAATGCAACGCTGCACAATGAAGACTATGTCAAGGGTATTGGCAGTAAGGGTGAACCTCTTCGCGATGGTAAAGATCTGCGGATTGGCGATCATGTGATGTTGCAAAGAGCGGGGGATGTCATTCCGCAAATTCTGGATGTAGATTTGGATAAGCGTCCTGAAGTTGCCCAGATGTTTGCGTTTCCTGAAACATGTCCGGCGTGTGGCAGTGCGGCACTTCGTGAAATCAACGCCAATACTGGGAAGGCAGATTCGGTCAAGCGATGCACGGGTGGTCTGGTATGTCCGGCGCAAGCAGTGGAGCGGTTGAAACATTTTGTCTCCCGCGGAGCGCTCGATATTGATGGTTTGGGTGACAAGCAAGTTGAAGCTTTTTATGAGCAAGGCAGGATTGCAGATGCAGCTGATATCTTCACCTTGCGCGAGCGCGATGCGCGATTTTTGAAGAAGCTGAAAGACATGGAAGGGTGGGGTGCAACCAGCGCATCGAAACTCTTTGATGCCATTGATGATAAGCGTTCTGCGGATTTCTACCGGGTTATCTTTGGTCTAGGTATTCGCCACGTGGGAGAGCAAACCGCCAAGGACCTTGCGCGGGCGTATCTAGATGTTGACGGTTTTAACGCAGCGATGGGTAAGCTTGATCAAGCCGAAGCTTATGAAGAGCTGACAGCTATTGACGGGATTGGCGACACCGTTGCTATTGCTTTACGCGAGTTTTTTGCCGAGCAACGCAATCTCGATGTTTGGAATCGTTTGATGGAACAGATGTCGCCAACGCCGCCCGAACAGGCTTCAGGAGATTCTCCGGTTGCTGGAAAGACCGTTGTTTTCACCGGGTCGCTTGAAAAGATGACGCGCGACGAGGCAAAGGCGATGGCCGAACGCTTAGGTGCGAAAGTATCCGGCTCTGTCTCCAAAAAAACTGATTTGCTTGTTGCTGGCCCCGGTGCGGGTTCTAAACTCAAAAAGGCAACGGACCTCGGTGTTGAAACAATCGACGAAGATGGTTGGTTTGAGTTGGTTGGAGCATTGATATAAGCCGTAACAAAGCTTAGCTTAGTGGTTCGAGGTTAAGGGTACTCGCCCAACGGCGCGGCAATTAGTATTTATGGGCCAATCTTCCAGAGCAGACTTTTTAAAGGGCATGAAAGACTGCGCGCCGATCATGTTCGCGGTCGCGTTTTTTGGCATGTTGTTTGGCGCAACAGGCCTGAACAATGGTCTTACGTTTTGGCAGACCGTTGCTTCCAGTGCTTCTGTTTTCGCTGGGGCAAGTCAGTTTGTTTTTCTGGAACTGTACAATCAACAGGTCCCTGTTTGGGTTGTGCTTCTGACGGTCTTCGCGGTGAACTTCCGTCATTTTCTTTATTCCGCGTCCATCAGTAGGCATATTCGCCATTTCAGCTGGTTTCAGAAATACATTGGCTTTTTCTTCTTGTCTGATCCCGCTTTCGCAGCGGGCGAACAACGAGCCGAAAAACAAGGGCTTACGCCTGCATACTACTTTGGGTATGCCGGATCGCTCTATCCGATATGGCTAAGCGTAACCGCGTTGGGTGCGTATATGGGAAATCTCATCACCAACCCGAATGCGCTTGGTATGGATATGTTGCTGTCGATCTATTTTCTGTCCTTGTTGATGGGGTTTCGGTCCCGCGCCAACTGGCTCACCGTTGTCCTGGTGAGCGGGGTTGTGTCTGCGTTGGTCTACAAGTGGATTGGCGCACCGTGGCATATCACGTTGGGGGCATTGGCGGGCATTGTACTTGCAGCGGTGATTGGAAAGCCGGCCAACCAAGAGAAGCGGAGTGACGAACATGCTTGAGTTCTTCTCTTCTCCCGGAACGCCTGAGAATGTGTTTTTGATTATTCTGCTCACTGGGGTGGTCACGTATATTACGCGTTCTGGCGGCTATGTGGTCCTTTCGCGGTTCAAGAGCCTTCATCCACGCGTTGAGGCGGCACTCGAAGCAGTGCCAGGCGCTGTTCTAGTCACCCTAATTCTGCCCGCAGTTCTTGATAATGGATGGCTTGAAATCGTTGCAATGGTTGTCGCTCTGGTGGCAAGCTTCAGACTATCCGCGATTTGGGTATTATTGCTTGGAATGACGATCGTCATTGCCGGACGCGCCTTTGGATTTTAAGTTTTGATATTGGAGTAGTGGGCCGAGATGGCACAACATCTAAAGACAGATTATCTTGTGGTCGGCTCCGGAGCCGTGGGAATGGCGTTTGTCGACACGCTACTGTCCGATAGTGATGCCGATATCATTGTGGTGGACCGTTTTGCAAAACCGGGCGGGCACTGGAATGTTGCTTATCCGTTCGTGACCTTGCATCAGCCTTCTGCTTTTTACGGTGTTGCTTCGCGTGAGTTGAGCAATGGTAAGCTTGATCAGGTTGGCCTGAATGAGGGACTTGCAAGTCTGGCAAGTGGCGCGGAAGTTAGCGCCTATTTTGATGCGGTGATGCAAGAACGGTTTCTGCCAAGCGGCCGCGTTCGATATTTTCCGATGTCGGAATATCTGGAAGACGGCAAGTTCAAATCTCTTTTGACTGACGAAGTTACGGAGGTTTCTTTCAAGCGGCGCGTAGATGCGACCTATCTCAACACATCTGTCCCCTCTACGCATACGCCCGCTTTTGCAATTGATTCAGATGCACGGTTTATGCCGTTGAATGATTTGCCAAATTTGCAAGATAAGCCCGATGGTTTCGTGATTGTTGGGGGGGGCAAGACTGGTTTGGACGCAGCCCTTTGGCTTTTGGGAAATGGGGTGGATCCTGACGACATCAAGCTCATCATGCCGCGTGATGCTTGGCTGATTGACCGCAAAAATACGCAGCCCGATGCTTCGTTTTTTGCAGATACGATTGGCTCGCAAGCCTTACAGTTTGAGGCGATTGCAGCCGCGGGTTCGATTGAAGACCTGTTTGATCGCCTGGAAGCATCGGGCGTGTTGCTGCGCATCGATCCCGATGTTCGGCCCAAGATGTTTCATGGCGCGACTGTAAGTCAGGCAGAACTTGCGGAGCTGCGTCGGATCAAGAATGTGATCCGCATGGGCCGTGTCACACATATTGGAACCGATCAGATTATACTGGAAGAGGGCACTTTACCCACCACGCCCAATACGGTTCATGTGGATTGTTCGGCTTCTGCGATTTCGAACCTTGAAACCAAGCCGATCTTTCAAGGCGATTTGATCACACCGCAAACCGTGCGGTCCTATCAACCGGTATTCAGCGCATCACTGATTGCCCATGTGGAAGCAACGCGCGAAACGGAAGCGGAGAAGAACCAGCTCTGTGGTGTGGTGCCGTTGCCAAACCATGATACGGATTGGGTGCGAATGATGATCCCGTTCATGATGAACCAGTATCAATGGTCCCGTGATCCGGATTTACGGCCGTGGCTTGAGAACAATCGCCTTGACGGGTTCACAGGCCTTGTGCGCGATATTGCTGAGGATGATACAGAGAAACTTGCAATCCTGAAGCGTTTGAAAGACGCGTCCATGCCTGCCATGGCAAAACTTCAAACCTTCATGGCAGAATTGGAGAAAGCCTCATGAGACAGTTTCAAATAACAAAAGACCAGATTTCGGATGTGCGTCTCGTGAGCTGTGATGCGCCCGTCGCGGGTGAAGGCGAAATTCTGCTGAAGGTCGAGCGGTTCGGGTTATCGGCAAACAACATCACCTATGCGGTTGCGGGAGATACACTTGGGTATTGGCAGTTCTTTGAACCTTTGGGAGAAGAGACAAAGGGCAAAGGCCTGATGCCGGTTTGGGGGTTTGCAGAGATTGTCGAATCGCACGTCGCGGATTTGCCGGTTGGGGAGCGGATTTTTGGATACTTTCCGCCCGCTGATTTGGTTGTGATGAAACCTGAAGGTACGACTCCAGCGCATTTCTTTGATTCCTCTGAACACCGTGCCCATTTGCCAAAAGGCTATAATATCTATCGCCGTGTCGAGGCGGAGCCGGGCTACACGCGCGCCGGCGATGATATTCGTATGTTGCTCTATCCGCTTTATGTCACAGCGTTCGTGATTGCAGATCAGTTGGAGGAAAACCGGTTTTATGATGCCGATACTGTCTTGATCATCAGTGCCTCTTCCAAGACAAGTATTGGACTCGCGTATGCATTGGAGGCATCCGGCAATAATGTTGTTGGGATGACCTCCAAGGGTAATCGGGAATTTGTGGAAAGCCTTGGGGTTTATGGTTCCGTGGTTTGCTACGATGATCTTGAAGCAGAGATTGCCCAGAACCCGTCGGTCATTGTGGATATGGCCGGCAATGCAGACCTGCTGGGGCAATTGCATATGCACCTGGGCGAACACATGATGCGGACTTTGAGCGTTGGTTTAACCCATTGGGAAGCAGAACGCAGAAGCAGCGCTGTCATCAAGGATCGGACAGAATTCTTCTTTGCGCCCGCTCGCATTCAACAACGGATGAAAGACTGGGGCGCTGCCGAGTTTAACGCCAAATCTGCGAAGTTCATCATGGATGCGGCACAAAAAAGCAATGCATGGCTTAATCTCAAAACCCTGGATGGGTTGGATGGATTGGCAAGCGTTTACCCGCAGGTGCTTGAAGGAAAAGCAGATCCGCGAGATGGATTGCTGATCGAAATGTGATCAGATTGCCGCGGTTGCCTGTTTTAGCCAATCCCGTTCATGGCCTTCTAAGTGTCGGTTCAAGCGGTCCCAAACTTGCGCATGATAGGTGTTGAGGTAGTCGCGCTCCACCTGCGTCAGTAGGTTAACATCGACCAGCCGTGTATCGATCGGACAAAGGGTTATCGTTTCGAATGCATGCATGGGCGTGTTCCCCCCATCCATGGTTTGGGCTTCTTCGACGATCACAAGATTTTCTATGCGAATGCCATATTCGCCCTCAACGTAAAATCCCGGTTCGTTTGAGATGATCATTCCCGGTACTAGTGGTTCCATGCCGCGTTTTGAAATGGATTGCGGACCTTCATGAACATTAAGATAAGAACCCACGCCGTGGCCGGTTCCATGGGCGTAGTCTTTACCTTTGCTCCACAGCGGGGCTCGGGCGAGTGGGTCTAGCTCCACCCCTCGTGAGCCTTCCGGAAAGCGCGCTATTGCAACTGCGATATGACCTTTTAGAACGAGTGTGAAATCTGTCACGGCTTCCTTGGGTGGTGTGCCGATTGCGATGGTGCGGGTTATATCCGTAGTTCCGTCAATGTACTGTCCGCCAGAATCGCAGAGATAAAGCGAGTTGTTGGTGAAAGTCCGGTTGGTTTCTTCTGTGACACGGTAATGGACAATTGCACCATTCGGCCCATGGCCGGAGATCGTATCGAAGGAGATTTCTTTCAATTTGCTCCCCATAGCATTTGCATTGTCGCGCCTGATTTCCTCCAACTTTTTCGCCGCATCAATCTCAGTAGTCTGTTCCGGGTTTTGTGCATCCAGCCAGCACAAGAATTTGCACATGGCGACACCGTCTCGAACATGCGCAGCACGGGCACCCTCAATCTCGGTCTGGTTCTTTATCGCGCGGGGCAGGATCGCTGGGTCACGCCCTTTGATGACTGTGCCGTTGTTTTCCTCAATCAGTTTGGTTAGCGCGACAGGCATTCGTGAAGTATCGCAGAGAACCGAACTCTTTTTGGAATTGTCAGCTAGAACCTGTTCCAAACTTTCCGGTGCGGCGATTTCAGTGATCGCATTCAATTCGTCACGAACCTCCGAACTTATCTTTGCCGCATCCATGAAAAGCGTAGATGTTCCAGCTACAGGAATAATTGCAAAGCCGAGGGGAAGGGGGTTGTGCACCACATCTTGACCCCGAATGTTGAACAACCATGCCAGTGAGGCGGGGTCTGTGAGTACGGTGAAGTCGGCACCCGCATCTGCAATTGCGCTTTGGACTTCGCTCAATTTTTCTTCTGCCGTTCTTCCCGCAAATTCTACAGGATGTAGAGAAACTGCTCCCTTGGGAGCGGGGGGCTGATCTTCCCAAATCCGGTCAATCAGGTTCTCGGTTGGTTTGAGTGTGGCACCGGACTTATTGGCTGCTTTTTCATAGGCTGCCAATTGCGCAGAAGTTATGAGCCAAGGATCATAGGCAATGATGTCTTCTTTGTCAGTGTTGGTTCCTATCCATTTAGAAGGTGGATTTTCCGTAAGGCTGTCAGATGTAAACGCGTCAGGATGAATCTGCTCTGTCACTTGCAGCGTGTATCTGCCATCGACAAACACTACGCAGGTTTCAAGCGTAGCAATTGCGAACCCTGCTGAGCCGGTAAATCCGGTCAACCAGGAAAGGCGTTCGGCCCGCTCCGGCAGATATTCATTCTGATGCTCATCGGCATGGGGAATCAGAAACGCTGTCACACCTTCTTTCTGCATTTCCGCTTGCAGATTTTTCAGTCGATCCGGCCCTGCTTCTCGATCAGCACTGGAGCTATAGCTTTGGAACATGAAGAGTGACCTCGATCTCAATTATTAACGTAATATGACAATAGCCATGCATTTTGCGCAATGCTCGATTGCGTTTACCCACCTACCTAAATGTTTTTGCATAGCTCATATTGCCAGTGTACCGGATGCATAGGGCAACCGGGCAGAAAAGGAAACAAAACATGGCTATTCTTGGTAACATTGGCAACGGCTTCGGAAGACTGATGCAAGTTCGTGAGAAACAAGCTCAGTTGAGTGTCCACGCCTATCTTGCAACGCTTGACGATGCAACACTTACACGCGCTGGCCTAAAACGCGCGGACCTCAAAAAAGGCGGTCGGATCAACCATTTCGTTTGATCTAACTAGACACTTTGGAGATGCAAAAGAAGCGGCTCAAGGGCCGCTTTTTTGTTGAATACACGAGAGAGAACCTCTAACTAACGTTGCGTAACGTTTTGTTTGTAGTTTTCCGGTATTCTGGTTCTATGAGTAGAGTTCTGATATTTGATGTGGATGGCACTTTAACGCTTTCGGGCCAGAAGGCTGATCCACTATTTGTAGAATTCCTGATGAGTTTCTGGGCTGCCGAGAACTGTTATCTCGTCACCGGTAGCAATATGGCAAAGTTGCAGGGACAACTTCCGGCAAAGCTACTCAATCTAGCTAAGGGTGTTTTTACCTGCTCAGGAAATGAGTTTGTTTCAGGTGAGCGAACGCACTTTGTGATGAACCACAGTTTTCCTGACGAACTCATTCAATATTGCAAACAGCTGATTGATCTCAGCCCATTCTGCTGGCGTACCGGCAATCATATTGATCACCGTTCGGGTATGCTCAATGTGTCCGTTGCGGGCAGAAATGCGGATCGTCTTGATCGCCAGCGTTATGTTGATTTCGACAAGGTTGCACATGAGCGTGAATATCTGACTGAAAGCATCATGCGTGTGTTTCCGGACTATGAAGCGACGCTAGGTGGTCAAATCTCAATCGATATTGCGCCTAAAGGGTGGAATAAGGGGCGGGTCTATTCGGAAATCAGACAACGCCATCCGAATGCTGAGATGATCTTCTTTGGAGACCGAATGGATGCAGGGGGCAATGACTTACCGCTTGCTGAAAAACTCATGTCTGACGGACAAACAGCGCATCATGTCAACGGGTTTAACGAAACCTGGAAGATTTTGCGGGATGATCTTGGGTTTGGTTCGCAGTTCCGAGCTGTCGGTTAAGTTCGAAGCTTAGGGCTTCGACAGCACCAGAATTAGCCATCCATCGCGGATATATGACTTCTCAAACATAATATTATGCTGACGGAAGGTTGCGACGATCATCCGCTGCTGATGCGGTAGCAGCCCGGATAGAATGATGGTTCCACCGGCCATGGTATGAAGCGCAATATCGTGCGCCATGGATTGTAGTGGTTTTGCGAGGATGTTCGCTATTACCAAATCAAAAGGCGCTTGTTCTCCAAATCTACGATGTGTAAATCCGCTTGCGGTAATGCATTCGACAAAATTTTGTGTGCCATTGAGCTTTACGTTTTGTGTTGCGGTTTCAGTGGCAACCGGATCAATGTCTGTTGCAAGCACTTGTGCCTGATGCGCTTTGGCGATTGCGATGGCGAGAACCCCGCTGCCAGTGCCAAGATCAAGCGCGTTATAAAAGGTATTGCGTTTGGAAACCTCGTCCAGCATGTCTAAACATCCGGCGGTTGTTCCATGATGGCCAGTGCCGAACGCAAGACCTGCATCAATGAGCAACCCGATTTCATGCGGCTTCGGCGCATCCATCTCGTGGCTTCCATGCATGACAAATCGACCTGAGCGCACGTGGTGAAGGTCGCGCAATGTCTCCGCTACCCAATCCACTTCCGGCAAGTCCTCGCGTTGCAGATCGAATGTGATGTTGATCTCTTGCGCCAACTTGGTCATGCGTTCAGCAAGCGGTTTGATTTCGCTTGTGTCGGAATAGACCGAGACCGTCCAATCGCCCGGATTTTCCAAATCCTCAAAGGCAGAGACTGCCAGTCCGTCATCCTCAAACGCATACTCATAGCTTGCCTGCAAAGCCCGAGCTTCTGTCTCGTGGGTCTCGATGTAGAGGCGGGATTGCGGCATTGGATTTTCCTAATAAAAAAGGCCGGAGCGTGCTCCGGCCTTGATATACGGTTTGTGCAAGCGATTAAAGCGCTTCTTCGCCAGCTTCTCCGGTACGAATGCGTAAGGCGTTCTCCAGATCAAAAACGAAGACCTTGCCATCGCCGATCTTGCCTTGACCGGCCGCGCCACGAATGGCTTCAACGGCTTTTTCGACAACGTCCGCTTTTACGGCGATTTCCACCTTCACTTTAGGCACATAGTTGATGGCATATTCTGTGCCGCGGTAAATCTCGGTATGGCCTTTCTGGCGGCCATACCCTTTGACTTCAGAGACGGTCATGCCATCCACGCCGATTTCTCCCAACGCTTCGCGCACTGCATCCAGCTTGTAGGGCTGTATCACCGCCATGATCATTTTCATGTCGTGTTCTCCTTCTTCGCCAGTTTACAGTTTATAGGCGCTTTCGCCATGGTGAGAGAAATCAAGCCCTTCAACTTCTTCATCCTCAGAAGCGCGCAAGCCCACGACTGCTTTCGTAATCAGCACGATAACAACAGTTGCTACCGCTGACCAGATGCCAACTGAAATCACACCAATTGCCTGAACCACGAACTGGGATCCGGCGGTTACGCCTTCACTAAGCCCTGTGCCCCCTGAACCGACGCCCGCAAGGAATGCCACAAGCAATGTGCCTGTCGCACCGCCAATGCCGTGAACGGCAAGAACGTCAAGCGAGTCATCGATCTTCATTTTGTGCTTCACAAGATCAACCGCGAAGTAACAGATGAAACCGCCAGCAAGGCCAAGGATGATGCCGCCAAGTGGGCCGACAGAACCAGAAGCCGGGGTGATGGTGGCAAGGCCCGCAATCGTGCCGGTGACAAGGCCAACCAAGCTTGGCTTGCCGAACTTGATCTTTTCAATCACGACCCAGACCAGTGATGCAGTTGCCGCAGAAAGATGTGTAACCAACATCGCCATGCCTGCGTTTTGATCTGCGGCAACGGCAGAACCCGCATTAAAGCCGAACCAGCCAACCCAAAGAAGTGATGCGCCGATCATTACCATCCAAGGTGCATGTGGCGGCAATACGCGGGTAGGGAAGCCTTTGCGCGCGCCGAGCATGATGGCGATCACCGCTGCTGAAACGCCTGCGGTCACGTGAACCACAATGCCGCCTGCGAAATCGATCACGCCCATCTCTGCAAGCCAGCCGCCACCCCAGACCCAATGGACCGTTGGTGCATAAACGACCAAAAGCCAGATGCCGGAGATCATCATCACCGCGCCGAACTTGATGCGTTCGACAAATGCGCCCACCATGAGGGCAGGGGTGAT
>CALLHT010000223.1 GCA_938009335.1 uncultured Rhizobiaceae group bacterium | reverse complement strand
CCGCGCAGAACCAATACTGGGCAGGTGATCTTTTCCCACGTGTCCCACATATCTACATTGAAATAGGTGATCGAGTCGCGAAACGCATCGCCCACGCGAGGATCAAATTTCATTTTATAAGTGCCATGCTCTGTGCGCTTGGTGGAGTACTTGGTCATATGCGCCCAATCTTCGTCTGACATGGGAGCAAACTCATGATAGATTTCGCGCAGGTAATCCTCTGCTTCCTGGATCGAGGCGTATTCTTCTGATTTCCCGATATATTGCGCAATCGACATCAGTGCATCGCGCGAGACTTCGGGTCCGATATCATTGACTACCAACCGCTTGATTGGGGACTGAGCAACAGACGCCAGCACCATGCCGATGATGCCGCCCATTGAGGTGCCGATCCAGTTGACTTCTGTCACACCAAGGCGAGCAATCAGTGCATTCATATCAGCATTATACTGGATGTAATTGTAAGCCTCGTCACTGAGCAGGTGATCGCTGTCGCCACGACCAACCACATCCGGGCACACAACCCGATACCGGTCACATAGTTTGCCAGCAAAGAAATCAAAGTCGCGTGCGTTGCGGGTCAGTCCATGTACGCAAAACAGGGTTTCTTGTTGGGCGAAGTTTTTCGCATTGCCCCACTCTAGATAATTCATCCGGTGAAAACCGTGGAAGCCTAGGCCAAGTGCATAATGTTTGGAATAGGCTTTGGTGGGTTGCTTTTTTCTGTGCGGCATCGGTGTTTTTTTATCGCAGTCTATTCGAGCGATTTTAGTTTCTCTTGAAGGGCGTCTATTTGTTTTTGAATGTCGCTAAGTTCTGCAGGCTTGTCATCGTTATTTTCGGATTGTTCAGGGGTTTCTCCCGTGCCACTCGCTTTCATGCCGCTCAAGGCTTGAAAGAATTCAAGGGATCGATTGAAGAACTCTAAATTCTGCTCTGCAAGGCGCTCGTTAAATTGGGCCATCTGCTTGGAGTTTTGCGTGACAATGTCCTCGAACGCGCTTTTCATTTTGTCACGTTCCGCAACAAACAGGTTCATGGATTCTCTGAGATAATCGGGGATCATTTTGCCATAGGCATCATCGTACATCAGAATCAGCTGCTTTTGAACATCCAGCGGAAAGTGGTAATCGCCGCTTGCACTTTCCCGCTCATAGATCACCTGATTTAGGATGCTGCGGGTAAGGTCTTCACCCGTCTTGGTGTCTTCAACGATAAAATCTGTGCCGGCTTTAACAAGCTCGACGATATCATCAAGAACAATGTAGGTGCTGGTGGCCGTGTTATAGAGCCGCCGATTTGGATACTTTTTGATCAGAAGCGGTTTAGAAACTTCCTTCAGAACGTCTTTGCTTTGATCTCTTGTCATTCTCAGCTCTCTGTTCTGTTGCGCCGCACCATGTGCCATAAGAAGCTTTCACATATTTGCATATAAAAAGAAACCGCCGGCCCGAAAAGGGCGGCGGTTCTTGATCTGGGCTCCAAGACTTTGGAGGAGGAGGTGCTTAGAGGTTTCCAGAAAAACTTTTTGTATATGCCTGACGCCCAGCTTCACCGGCATCTTTCATGACTTTACTTGCGAGCTCAGAAAAGTCTTTTGCTTGCTCAGATACGCGCTCCGCAGCAGCGGTTACGTTGGACGTTGCAACCTTATAGAAATCCGGCATATCGCTTGTCTTGTTAAGCGCTTTCACACCGTCGAAGCTTGCTGCAACGTTAGAAATGTAATTGTCATAGGCTTTCTTGGCGAGTGTTTCACCTGATTTGAACATTGCAGCATTAAACTCAATCATGCTCTCAACAAACTTCTCTGAGTTTGCGATGTGCTTTGTCATATACTCTTTTGATTGCTCAATGGTCTCGGTCGCATCAATTTTCTTTGTCATCGTATTTGTCCTTGCGTTGTGCGGGTCGGGTCACGCCGCATCGGTTAATCCGAACTTGCAAATACAAATATAGATATAAAATTGTGCATTGCAACAAAAAAATGGTGCAACGCACAAAAATCTAATTCTTGAACTTGTCATTGTATTGTCTTACCTATCTATTAACCGCAACGCAGCAATGCAGTTCTGACTGTTGTGCATGTGTTGTTAGCGTGGTTTGGAGACCTTGGGCACACATAGGGTGCCGAATTAAATTCAAAACGCGAGGCTTTTGCTTTGCGCCAACCACGGAGTCTGTCTTGAAATCAAATCGCAATGCCACCGCCGCCCAGCTTTTGGTGAAATGTCTGGAGAATGAAGGCGTCGAATACATTTTCGGTATTCCCGGCGAAGAAAACATCGCCGTGATGGATGCGCTTCTCGACAGTAAGATCAAATTCATTGTGACGCGTCACGAGCAAGCTGCTGCGTTTATGGCTGATGTTTACGGCAGGCTGACAGGCAAGGCAGGCGTTTGTATGTCAACGTTGGGGCCTGGTGCCACGAACCTTGTAACCGGTGTTGCTGATGCGAACATGGACCGTGCTCCTGTAGTTGCTATTGCAGGGCAGGGTGCCACCACACGTATGCACAAGGAAAGCCACCAGATTTTAGATTTGGTCAATTTGTTCGCACCGATCACAAAATACTCAACGCAAATCCGCGAGCCTGAGATCGTTCCCGAAATTATTCGTAAAGCGTTCAAGTTTGCCCAAGCTGAAAAACCCGGTGCTGCATTTATCGATTTTCCAGAAAACGTTGCGGATATGCAGGTGGGTTCAGCAGTTCCTTTGCGTGTCCAATCGCCGGTCATGCCACACGCAGCCCGCGGTAAGGCGCGCAAGGTTGCGGAGATGATCTCGCAATCCAAAAACCCGGTAATCATTGCAGGTAATGGCATCATTCGGCAGAACGCCAGCGATGCGCTTGTGGAATTTGCCGAAGCCATCAATGCGCCAGTTGCAACCACGTTTATGGCTAAGGGCGTTATGCCTTCGTCACATCCCCTGAGTATTGGCACCGTAGGCCTGAAAGCGCATGACTTGGTGGCGTTTGGGATTGATGAAGCGGATCTCGTCATCTGTATCGGTTACGATATGGTGGAATATGATCCCGCACACTGGAACCCAAACCACGACAAACGCATTATTCATATAGACGGGGCGCCTGCTGAGGTAGACGCGAACTATATTGTTGAGGCTGGGGTGATCGGTGATCTGACGGACATTATGGAGCGCATTGCTGCACGGTGCGAACGTCCGCCTAGTCCGGCGATGAAAGGCCTACGCCAGAAAATCGTGCAAGAGTTGAGCGCACACGCGGATGACACAAGCTTCCCGGTTAAGCCGCAAAAGATCATTTGCGACATACGCAAAGTGCTAGACCCTGAAGACATTGTCATTTCTGACGTGGGTGCTCACAAAATGTGGATCGCGCGGATGTACGAAGCAGAGCGCCCGAATACCTGTATTATCTCAAATGGCTTTGCAGCTATGGGCATTGCATTGCCGGGCGCTATCGCTGCCAAGCTTACATACCCCGACCGTAACGTTCTTGCCGTATGTGGGGATGGCGGCTTCATGATGAACAATCAGGAAATTGAAACCGCAGTGCGCCTTGGCCTAAACATTACCGTTTTGATGTTCAACGACAACAAGCTTGGTCTGATTGAGTGGCACCAGTTGCGCGAGTATGGCCGCAAGAGCAATGTTGATGTAGGTAACCCGGATTTTGTAAAATTTGCAGAGAGCTTTGGCGCTAAAGGATATAAAATCTCGAAAGCAGAAGACTTGGAAAGCACTCTCCAAGAGGCAATGAACGATGGCGGAGTATCGCTTATTGATTGCCCGGTCGACTATTCTGAAAACATGAAACTAACCGAGCGATTGAAAGAATTGACATCGCTTGAAGACGAACTCGCTCCAGTGAAGTAGGAAAATTTAATGCACGCGTTTCAATTTCAAACAACTAAATCCATCATCAGTGAAGTTGGCAGCACCGCAAAGATCGGTGACCTCATGGCTGATATGGGGTGTAAGAAAATTGCTTTTGTAACAGACAAGGTCATCTTGAAATTGGGCCTTGCGGATGCAGCCCTCGATGGGTTGAAGAAAGCAGGTGTTGCGGTTCACATCATCGATGAAGTGGTCGCTGATCCGCCGGAAGAAATGATCCTGAAAGCGGTTGATGAAGCAAAAGCAGAAGGCGTTGATGGTGTGGTTTCTGTGGGTGGCGGTTCGTCTATGGATACAGCAAAGTTGATCGCCGTTCTGATTGGCTCTGATCAGCCGATTGAAGAGATGTATGGCGTAGGCCTTGTTAAAGGTGGCCGTGTGCCAATGGTCTTGTCACCGACAACTGCCGGCACGGGTTCTGAAGTAACGCCGATCTCCATCGTGACAACGGGAACGAATGAGAAGAAGGGCGTTGTCTCTCACCAATTGCTACCCGACTGGGCCGTATTGGATGCAGAACTCACTGTTGGTCTTCCCGCGCATATTACGGCTGCGACAGGCATTGATGCGATGGTGCATGCCATTGAGGCTTACACCTCTAAGCACAAGAAAAACATCGTATCAGATACGCTGGCTCGTCAGGCACTCGATCTTTTGGGTAATTCAATTCATACGGCATGCCACACGCCTACAGACCGCGAAGCGCGTTCTAACATGCTGCTGGGCTCG
>CALLHT010000222.1 GCA_938009335.1 uncultured Rhizobiaceae group bacterium | reverse complement strand
AGAGCAGGTGCCACAGTGCGGCTATTGTCAGTCCGGTCAGATCATGGCTGCGATTGCGCTTTTGGAAGAAATTCCTGAGCCGAGCGATGAAGACATTGATGATGCCATGACGAACCTATGCCGTTGTGGAACCTATCCGCGCATTCGCTCCGCGATCAAACGCGCGTCTGAAACAATCAAGCAGGAGGCGTGATTATGGGTATCGCAAAAATTGCTCGAAGAACGTTTCTGATTGGTGCTGCTGCAATCGCTGGTGGCGTTGCAATTGGCTATTATTACGTCAACAAACCGTATGCCAACCCGCTTGAAGATGATCTGGCGGAGGGCGAATCGACTTTCAATCCGTATATTAAAATCTCCGAAGACAACACGGTGACGGTTATCACGCCACGTGCTGAAATGGGGCAGGGCGTGCATACCTCGCTTGCTGCTCTCGTGGCAGAAGAACTCGACCTCACGCTTAATGACATCGTTGCTGAACACGGCATGGCCGATTGGGCTTATTATAACGCCGGCATGATGGAAGATGGCGTGCCATTTGCAGCCTTTAACGAAAGCTTCATGGCGGAGGCTGCGCGTGTGGCCATGCCTGCGGTCGGCAAAATTTTGGGCCTACAGGCAACCGGTGGGTCTTCGTCCATTAAAGATGGTTTTGACAAAATGCGTCAGGCGGGTTGCGCCACGCGCTACATGTTGCTGGAAGCCGCTGCGAAAGAATTTGGTGTCTCCAAAGACAGTTTGAAACTTGACGGAAAGACGGTCGTTGATCCTGCATCCGGCAATTCCAAAACCTTTGGAGAACTCGCTTCAGCCGCGGCAGCGCTAGAACTTCCATCCGAGCTTATTCTACGTGAGAAGACCGATTGGAAGCTTCTGGGTAAGTCACAGCCACGCGTTGATATTCCGGACAAAGTAACCGGCGGGCATATTTTCGGCATTGATGTCGACCTCCCGAATATGACCTATGGCACGGTAAAAATGTCTCCGCGCTTTGGTGCAAAGGCAAAGTCGTTTGATGACGCGCCTGCATTGGCTGTGCCGGGTGTGCAGAAGGTGGTTCCGCTCGAAACGCAGACCGGTAGCGGCTTTGGCATTATTGCAGACAATACTTGGGCTGCATTCAAGGGTGCAGAAGCACTGGAGGTGGAGTGGGAAGAAGCATCCTACCCCAAAACCAGTGAAGCCATGATGGACGTGATATCCGCGGCTCTGGATACTGAGGCAGATCAATCTCTGCGTGATGATGGTTCGGTTGTGACCGCTTTTGCCGATGCGCCACAGGAAGAGCTTCTTCAAGCTGAGTATTCTGTTCCATGGTTGGCACATGCCTGCATGGAGCCTATGAACGCGACTGCACAATGGAAAGACGGCGTTCTGGATGTCTGGGCACCGACTCAAGCGCCAACGATCATTCAGATGATTTGTTCCGATCTAGTGGGTGTTGAATCAGACGCTGTTCGCGTTCACACAACAAAACTAGGTGGTGGTTTCGGTCGTCGCGGCGAGGTTGATTTCCCGATCTACGCGGTGGAACTTGCCAAACACACGGATGGCCGTCCGGTAAAGGTGACTTGGTCGCGTGAAGAAGACCAGCGTCATGATACCTATCGTCCGGCTGCGATGGGACGGATGAAAGCACGCGTCAAACCGGGTGAACTACCAACCGCGTTTGACATGCATATTTCTTGTCCATCCATCATGAAGAGCCTCTTGGCGCGCACGTTCCCCGGTCAAGCGGCAGCAGGTCCAGACAATACGATCTCTCACGGTGCGTTCGATCAGCCTTATACGATCCCAAACTATCGCGTGCAGAGCAGTAAGGCCGACTTGCCAATTCCGGTCGGGTTCTGGCGTTCGGTGGGCAACTCTTACAATGGTTGGTTCCATGAAGGGTTTATGGATGAGATTGCTGAAAAGGCCGAGATGGATCCGCTCGCCATGCGCCTTGAACTGATGAAAGACTATCCGTCTGCGGTGAGTGCCTTGAAAAAGGTTGCCGAAATGTCCGAGTGGGGCCGCGACATGCCGGAAGGCTCTGGCCTTGGTCTTGCTCATGTTCTTTCGTTCGGCACATGGGTCGCGATGGTGGTTGAGGTTTCAGACAATGATGGCGATATCAGCATCGACAATGTTTGGGCTGCTTGCGAGTTCGGCACTGTGATTGATCCAAGCATTGTCAAAGCGCAGATCATGTCGGGCATTGTGTTCGGCCTATCGTCGGCAATTGGTCAGAAAATTACCTTTGAAGATGGGGAAGTGGTTGAAGGAAACTTCGATGAATTCGATTCCATGCGGATGAATCAATGTCCGAAAATTCACGTCGAACTGCTTGAAACCTATCACAAAATTGGCGGAGCAGGGGAGCCGGGCACGCCGCCAAGCATTCCTGCATTGGCAAATGCGATTTACGCCGCCACGGGTACGCGTTTGCGCACCATGCCATTTACCAATGATGTGAGTTTTGTCTCGTAAGCAGATGATAAAAATCTAGTCAGCAAGCAAGCCCATTGTATCAATGGGCTTGTCTGCGTTTTCAAGCCACTTCTGCCGTGCTTCTGCCCGTTTGCGGCCGACTTCATCAATCGGCAGTCTGAGGGTCGAAATCAGCGCACGCACCTCTTGTCGAGCTGCAAGATGCGAGTTGTTGAGTTTGCCGCCAAAGGTAGCGGCCTCCAGATCATCCAGAACAGTAAGCCCGATGGGGAAAAGTTCGCGGAAGACAACGCGTTCGCTGATACCATCGGCAATCCGGCAGCCAAGCTTCATCGAGAGGCTCTTCAGGCTTGAAATCATGGCGGATGAGTTGCGCGAGTGAATGGTTGCGATGCGGTTGCGCACAATTACCCAATCCAGAAATCCATTATCGGCTATTCGCCGTTTACGGCGGGCTTCACGAACAGTGCCAGAATAATGAGAGAGGCGAATGACTTCACCCGTTTGCGGATCAACCTGGCCTAGAACATCAAAATCGAGATAAGAGTCGTTCAGTGGAGAAATCAGCGTGTCCGCAATGGAATGGCACAATTGCATGAGATAGCCGTCGTGCCCGGCTGTATCGATCACCACAAAGTCGTGCGTCTGCTCCATGCGTGAGACTGCAGCCATGAACATGGCCAACTCGTTTCCATCGCGTTCAGTTTTTGTCTCAGCCTTGTAAGGCTCAATAAACTCGTGAGTGGGAATCGATAGTTTCAGATTGTATCGCTCTGACCAGTTTTTTCTGTTCTCGATATACCGGGTCAGCGTTTTTTGGCGTCCGTCGAGATCGATGGTGGCCACGCGATAGCCTGCATTGAGCAACGCGATTGCAATATGCATAGACGTTGTCGTTTTACCGGTTCCACCTTTTTCGTTCCCGCACGCGATAACATACGCTTGGTTTTGTTCGACTTTTGCAGAGAACATGCACCATACCCTTTTATGACCCTTAGTCATTATTGCGGATGACGTAAGGTCACTCAACCGAAGAGAATACCTACGTAGTGGGTGTTTAGGTTTATGGTAAATGGCGCGATGTAGAAGCCCGAATTTGGCTCAAAGCAGTCCGAGATTGGAGAGTTCCACCCGCAGTTCCGGGGGAAGGGCGTTAGCACCTGCCTGTCCATCCGCGAGGTCAATCGGTGCGTCCTCTGCCTTCAGATAGCGCCACCCCTGAAACGCGCGACGCGGCTGCCATTGGGTGAGGATCAAGCGTGGTTCAAGAACAAGATCACACCGCTTAATGCCGTTCGCGTCTGTGAAGGGGCGGATATCCTGCAAATATTGACGAACCTGCACATTTCCCTTGATGACCCAATAAAGTGACCCGCCATCGAGCAGTTCGTCCATGCGCTTGGGGATCATGCGAGTGGTATGCGCCTGTACAGGTTCTTGACCCGCTCGCTTACGCTCCGCTTGGCGATAGTCGATCCAGGCCTGCAGCTCTTCCACCGCAGACACACCAACGCATAATTTTAAAAGGTTCAACGCCATAGGGGGAATGTAGGGCGGGAGAAGCTAACGGGCTAGTGTAAGCGCAGCGTTTCCACAGGTGCTCAAACCAACCCAGCCAATTTGGCAAAAGGATCCCGTGTAGAGTCTTGATGCCATTCGTACTCGCAACCCAGTGCAAGCTTTTCTGCAAACTCCAGACCATACAAACTTGCCATTACGGCAAGCGCCATATCCATGCCTGCAGAAACACCTGACGAGGTGAAGAACTTCCCGTCCTCTACCCATCTTGCTTGCTTCACCCACTCAACATTCGGAGCCAGACCAACTGTATCATTGAAATCCATTTTATTCGTGGTTGCGCGTTTTCCATCCAGAACGCCAGCGATGCCCAGTAAAATGGTGCCTGTACAAACGCCCATCACACGCTCTGCATTTGCGGAGGTTTCTCTTATCCATTGCAAGAGTTCTTCATCTTCTGCCGCGACCAGTGCAGAGTCGCCACCGGGCACGACAAGCAGATCATAGTCATTTTTCTCCGCGATGG
>CALLHT010000221.1 GCA_938009335.1 uncultured Rhizobiaceae group bacterium | reverse complement strand
TGAAATGACGGAAGCAGTGGAACTATGACTCTATCTGCAAAGGCCACAGACGCCGTTAATCGAAGAACCCCGCTAGGTTTTCCCCTCATGCCTCGAGCCTGTTCACGTGCGGCCTCAAACTCTTCGATCAACGGCTCCATTCGAGTGAGGTAAGTCTGTCCTTCCTCCGTCACCGCGAGCTGACGGGTCGTTCGCTGGAACAATCTGATGCCTATATCGGCTTCGACCGCTGAAAGCGTACGGGATACAGATGATGGGTCGATATCTAGTGCACGGGCTGCGCCGGCAATACTGCCGTGCCGTTTCACAAAGAGGACGGTTCTGAGGGCTGCAATTTCCATTCGTGTATAATATGCATGAGTATGCTGAGAAATCAATCATTTCAAGAAATTTTTGCATCAAATAATAATTTCATTCAACAGCAGGAGACTTCAATGCCCACACTTCTTCGTATCGATAGCAGCTCTCGCTCCGAGGGGTCACACTCAAGCAAATTAGCGGATCGAGCAGAGGCCGATTGGCGTCACGCCCACCCTCAAGGCACCGTTATCAGCCGCCATGTCGGTCATGATCCACTCCCGGTTTTGTCACAAGAAACTATCAATGGTTTTTTCTCACCTCAGGAAGGGATGAACGATGAGTTACGCAAAGCGACAGCGCTCTCAGACCAGTTGATAGACGAGCTGCAAAGCGCGGACACTCTTCTGCTCGCGGTGCCGATATACAATTTCTCTGTGCCCGCATCTTTGAAATGCTGGATCGATCAAATTACGCGAATTGGCCATACCTTCGCCTACGTAGATGGCGCGTTTCAAGGACTTGTCCAGACGCGTCGAGCCATCGTGATCTGCGCTTATGGCGCCGATGGCTACCTTGATGGAGGGGATCTCGAAGCCGCCAACTTCCTCGAACCTTATCTCCGTTTCCTCTTGGCCTTCCTAGGAATTGAAGAGGTGCAAATTGTATCTGTGCAAGCGACGACCGCGGACGACGTAACGGTGTCTGAAAACCTCTCAAAGGCCGAAGCAGAACTGGAATCAATTACGGGCTAAACAATCACACCAAGAAAGGAAAACCCAATGAAACATCTCAAAACAATGGCACTAGCATCATCATTGATCTTCGCCACAACCATTGCACAGGCAGAACAACAGGAATGGACACTCGATCTCGGTCACGCACATATCGGCTGGGAAATCGACCACATGAATATGGCCAACACCGTTGGTCGCTTCAATGAATTCGACGGAACATTCATGATTGATGAGGCGGACCCTTCAAACTCCGAGATCACATTTACAATCCAGGCTGCCTCCATCGATTCGAACCATGTCGGTCGCGACAATCATGTGCGTAATGCTGACTATCTGAACGTTGAGAAATTCCCGGAGATTACCTTTACATCGACTGAGGTGCAGATGCTGACACCGACCAAGGGTACACTTGTGGGTAATCTTGAAATGCTTGGTGTGGCGGCTCCAGTAGAACTGGACTTCGAAATGGTCAATCGCCGAACCTACCCTGACTTCATTCCTAACTATGACGAGGTTGAGGTTGTCGGTTTCCACGCCACCGGAGGCATTAAGCGCCTTGATCACGGAATGGATTTCATCGCATTTCTTGGCTCTCCCACCGGTTTTGAAATCACGCTTGATGCACGTTTTGACCTTGTGCGCTGCGAGGGCGCACCGGAAAGCAACGTACCTTGCAACTGGGGGCGGGTAGCAGGCTTTACCGGACCAAACGAGTAAAACCGATGGCTCAGTGGCACCCATACATCAAGCTATTTCACTGGCTCATGGCGGTGCTACTGATTGCCATGCTTGGCCTCGGATTTGGCATGACGCGCCTAGCGCAAATGGCCCAGCAGAGTGGTGATTTCACCCTCACTTTGCTCAGTCTTAGCATCTTTGATGCGTATCAATTGCACAAATCAATAGGCGTTGTGTTGTTTGTGATGGTTTTGCTGCGTTTACTGTTGCGCAGCCGGATTAAGCCTGACATTCATCACGACCTACCACCTTTGGAACATTGCATTGCACGCTTTGTTCATTTTGTCCTCTACGGGCTGATGTTCACACTGCCGCTTTCTGGCTGGTTTCTAGCTTCCGCGTCGACATTGGGAATTCCGACAATCGTCTTTGGGTTGTTCCCTTTGCCCCATGTTATCGCACCGAGCGCATCGTCCGAAACGTTTTGGTCATGGGCGCACTTCAGTGGTGGTTTGGCACTTCTGGCGCTCGTCGCCATGCATGTCGCCGCTGCCTTCAAACATCACTATTGGAACCACGATGAAGTGCTGCTTTCCATGCTACCCCGCGGATTATCGGTAGAAGAGAGGAAGCGATTGTGAAAATTATTCATTTACTCAGCGGGCTAATCGCAATGTGCGCGATTGCGGCTCAGGCCAAAGCTGAGACGCGTTGGAAGGTGATCAACGCCGAAAGTGAACTGTCATTTCAGGTGAAGATTGGTGGCTCTTTGGCTAAGGGTCGTTTCGATGATTGGTCAGCAGATATTATCTACGACCCTGAGCGTCCCGCAAGCGCCACTGTAGCTGTCGAGATCACGCTGTCCTCGGCAATGATTAATGTGCCACAAGCTCAATCCCTTATTAAGACAGCAGAATGGTTAGATGTGACCGTTCATCCGAATGCACGGTTTGTTGGAGGCGGCTTCCAGAGAGTTGGTGAAGACAAATTATCGCAAAAGGGCATGCTGACGCTCAAGGGCGTGGATGTTCCGGTTGAACTTCTTGGTTCAATCGATATTTCCGGCGAAACTGCGCAGGCAGCATTCGTTGCCATGCTAGATCGGGCAACATTCAACATTGGCAACGACAATCCTGGCGTAAACCAAATCATTGAAATCGGTATCGCGATTAATGCTCTGCGCGTTCAAGATTAACTGAGAAAGGAAATATAATGGAATATCTGAAAGGCAAGACGGCCGTCATCACTGGTGCAAGTCGTGGGATCGGCGAAGCCACAGCACGCTATCTCGCTGAAAACGGTGCGAATGTCGTGCTAGCAGCGCGATCTCAAACCGCGATCGAATCCATTGCCAACGACATTTCGGAAAATGGCGCAGGTGCAAGTGCTATCGCATGTGATGTTAGCAATCACACGGATGTCTCTAACCTTATGTTGCATGCTCACAGTACTTTCGGTAGCCTTGATATTTTGATTAATAATGCAGGCCTTATCGACCCTATCGCACGCATCGAAGACAGTGACCCGGAAGCTTGGGGTAAAATAATTGATGTAAATGTAAAAGGCGTCTACTACGGCATGCGCTACGCCATTCCAATTATGAAGGACCATGGGGGTGGCACCATCATCAACATATCATCCGGTGCTGCGAACTCCTTCCTGGAAGGATGGTCTCACTATTGTGCCAGTAAAGCAGCTGTATTCCGGCTGACGGGAGTAGCTCACAAGGAGCACAATGAACATGGAATCCACGTCATGGGCCTAAGCCCGGGAACTGTTGCAACGGATATGCAGGTTTCGATAAAAGCATCCGGCATCAACCCCGTGAGTAAACTTGATGCATCATCACACATTTCTACCGAATGGGTCGCACAGGCGATTGCCTATCTGTGTGGGCCCGATGGAGAGAAATATGCCGGACAAGATTTTTCACTAAAAACTGATGAAGGCCGTAAAGCGGCCGGGCTTCCCGGGTTATAGGTTTATCTCTTTTGCAGCCATTGGAACCTGCTGATAGTAGGGCAGCTTAGTCCCGCACACATGCCGTTCGCCATTGCTCTTGAAGCCTCACGGCTTCACCGCGTAGCAGTACAAAACACACCTCCTGAAACTTCTTGCTTACATCCAGTGGTTTGCGGATACGTTAGGGGCAAATGCTGAATCGAGCGGACCGCCAAGTAAGCCCAGCCTTCTGCTTCCATTGCGTCGCCATCAAACCCGGCAACTTCTGCGGAAACCACATTTGAACCTGCCTCCAAAGCTAATTCAGTCAAATCATTCATGATGTGGGGATTGTGCCGCCCGCCCCCGCAAATAATCCATAGGGATGGCGTATCGGGCAAGTGTTCGGCTGCTCTTATAATGGCTTCTGCCGAAACGCGCGCCAGACTTCGGGCAACCGTCTCGACGCTCAAATTGGCCTCGTCTAGCAATCGAAAATCATTTCGGTCTAAAGATTTCGGCACAGGCTTTTCAAAAAACGCGTCCGCCATGTAACCGTCGATAAACGAACGATCTATCACTCCCTCGGCAGCAATTGCACCTCCCTGATCATGAGATATGCCGACATGTTTCTGCACCCATTGATCAATCAGCGCATTGCCCGGCCCACTATCAAACGCGATCAGTTCATCGCCCACATAGGTGATGTTTGAAATACCACCAATGTTCACAAAGCAAATGGGGCCATCGACCGCAACATCAGAACTCACATTCTTTGCAAGAGCCTGATGATACACTGGAATAAGCGGAGCGCCCTGCCCGCCATGCACCATGTCATTCGCACGCATATCATACACCGTTGAAATTCCGGTGGCATCAGCAAGCGCCTGACCATTACCAATCTGGACTGTGAGTGCATCATCCGGCCTATGCAGAACAGTCTGTCCATGAAAGCCGAGCAGATCGACATTATCAACGGTAAGATTATTGTCTTTTAGAAACTGGTTTATCGCTTCCGCGTGCAATGTGGTCACCATCTCTTGCGCATTTCCTAGGCACCCAGGGCGCTCGTCTCTTTGATCAATTTGAAGGGCATCAACGAGTGCCTGTTGCAGCAAATCGCGGGTCTCAGGCGAATATGGATAAAAGCCAGACGGCCCCCGCTCAACAACCGCTTCGCCATCTGTTTTGAGCAGAGCCGCATCAATTCCATCCATGCTGGTACCGCTCATCAAGCCGATTGCTGTCTTCAATTCCGACAAAATTCATTCCCCAAGTGGATATTTTGTTTTCGTCCTGCTAAGTGACTGCAGATTCTTTCACAACTTGCCAGAAAAAGTGCACATAAACCATGTCTGCGTTCAAATCCGAATTCCTGCA
>CALLHT010000220.1 GCA_938009335.1 uncultured Rhizobiaceae group bacterium | reverse complement strand
CACAACCTACCGCTGGAACCCACTAAACAACTGTAAACTGCTTAAAACCTTGCGGTTTCAAAGGTTAATCTCCATATCCATATTATGAATAGACGTCGTTTTATCCAATCTCTAGCAGCAGTCTTTACCCTGCCTGCGACCCCGAAACTGGCACTTGGCTCGGCTGGTGCCGTAAGCGGCACTGCAGCTGCTGTGCCTACACAAGCTCGGTTCTGGGCGATATATATGTCTGCCCTTCATGGTGAATGCACACCGCAAACGCTGCAAAACCTGCTGCATATTCCTGAAGTCGACTCCAAACGATATATCGGTCAACTGATCGCCGATGGCGTGATCAAGCCAAACCCGCTTTTAAAAAACACAGTCTCTGAATTGGTAAAACCAAAGGATGACAGCCTTGTCGAGAAGGTCAAACATCGGTTTGAGAAAAAAACAGATGCCAGCGCGGCAAAGCCTGAATTGACTGAGTTTACCGAAAAAACCGACGATGAACCAGAAGCACAAACTGAATTAGAAACTGAAGACAGCGAATTCGTTCATACAGACGAGAACATCGAGCTAGATGCTTCAGAAGAAAATCTTGAACGTGCTGCAAACGGCGAAGAGCTGGAAGAGAACGATGCCCCTTCCGTCAATCACGCATAATTGCCCTTCACCCGCTCTTTCGTTGGATCAAAATGCGGGAAGCCTACCACAGTCGCCTTGAGGCGTTTTTGAACACCATCCAACTGCCCGACTTCGATTTCTGTTCCCGGTTCTGCGTGGGTTACATCCATTCGCGCCAGGGCAATTACCTTGCCCAAAATCGGAGAGCGCACCGCTGACGTGATCTCGCCCACTTGCGCTTTACCAACGCGCACGCAATCTCCCGTTGCAGGAATGAGCCCGCTTTCAATATCAAGACCAACCAGCTTCTTCTGCGGATGCGCTTTGCGTTCCTCAATCGCGGCTCGACCCGTAAAGTCATCTTCCTTGGATTTTAGCGGCACCGTAAAACCAATACCCGCCTCAAACGGATTGGTTTGATCAGAAAATTCGTAATTTGCAAAAATCAGCCCAGCTTCAACCCGCAATGTGTTGAGCGCTTCAAGTCCAAGTGCTTGCATGCCCTTCGGTTCACCTGCTGCCCAAATCGCGTCGAATATTTCCATGGCGTCTTTCGGATGGCAGAAAACTTCGTAACCCAGCTCACCGGAATAGCCTGTCCGGGAAACAATAACAGATGGCCCGTGAAAATCATTCAAGCGGCCAACGGCAAATCGGAACCAACCAAGCTCTTCTACCGTCGGCTGTGTTGGTGCTGTCCAGATGATATCTTTCAGAATATCGCGCGACAGAGGCCCCTGCACTGCAACGTTATGAAGTTGATCGGTAGAGTTTCGTACCCATACATTCAGGCCGCGTTCCTCTGCCTGTTTTTTCAACCATAAACCACTGTCATCATTGCCACCAATCCAGCGGAAATTGGTATCTCCCAGACGGAAGACGGTTCCATCATCGATCATACCACCGTGGTCATAGCACATGGCTGTGTAGACCACCTGTCCGTTTGAAAGCTTCTTCATGTTGCGCGTGACACAAGCCTGCATCAGCTCTTCGGCATCAGGTCCGGTCACCTCGTATTTCCGCAGCGGCGAGAGGTCCATGATCGCCGCCTTTTCGCGGCACGCCCAATACTCCTCAATCGCACCTTTGCCGGTAATGGTGTTTGGCAACCAGTATCCGTTATACTCAACGAAATCCCGTGTATGCCGAGCAAACCCCTCGTGGAAGGCTGTCTGTTTGGTTTCTTCCATGTCACCCTCCGGTGTCTTGCGCCAACCGATCGAGCGCTTGAATTGTTCTTTTTCTTCATAGACCCTGACCTGAATATCGGTCGGGTTCCAGCCGTTCGCCGGATCCACGTCACACGGACATGCGGTGGAAACGCACACAAGGTCCGTTAGTGCTTTGAGAAGTACATAATCACCCGGCCGTGACCATGGGTCATCCATGCCAATCGCGTTTGCATCATCCAGCATCGTATTGAAGAAGAAATTGATCGCAGGCCAACCACCACGTGGCTTTACGTCAAAACGCGCCAAGTCATTGTTCATATTGTCCGAGCAATTGACATGTCCGGGATAGCCTAAATCTTCATAGTAGCGCGCCGTGCAAGCGAGGCCGAATGTGTCATGCCGCCCGCAAGTATCCTGAACGATTTCGACCAGTGGTTCATGGTCAGAGCTAAAATATTTTGAGAAGATGCCAGGGGTCGGATATAGCGACCCCATCAGAGACCGTGTGGTGGTGGGATCAATCTCTCGTTCAAGGCCCTTATCAAGAGCGCTACGCGAGAAAGCTTGAAAGTCAGAACACTCGCGCCCCTTCACGTCCAACACTTGAATATACTGCCCGGCTTTCACTTCGTAAGACTTTGCTTCGCCAGGCTGAATGTTGATATCTGTAACTGCATCCGCCAGAGGATCTGATGCAGTAATTTCCTCTTTTGCTGCACCCGGTTTTGCGCGCTTGATGTAGACGATCAATTCAGTCAGCGTGTCTTGCGTTTCAGGTGCCATCTCTTCACCCGCAGCACAAACGATTAACAAACCATCGCAACGCGCATGGAACGTTTCCATATCCCCCGGACGGCTATCGCCACCCAAACATTGAACCGGATCCGCTTTCGCCAAATCAAAACCCGATTTCTGCAACGCGACTGCAACCTTTGCACCAGACGCATCAGCGGTCAGCGCACGAATGATACCTGTTGGTTCACCTTTGCCTGTGAGGCCAAGCATAGCGGCATCCGAGGTACCATCTGGTGCGAAGAAGACGATCTCTGCAAGTTGGCGCCCTTCTTTATCAAGGACAGAAATCTCATCGTCTTTCTCGATTTTCAGCGCACGGCTACCACCACCGGGCACCGGATGACGTTCCGTTCCATGCGGCAGGACCGGAAGACCCGGAACAGCAATTCCTGCACGCTCATAAGGTGTTTCAAAAACCGGTTTTGTTCCCATGACTTACAACCCAAGTAGTTTGCGCTTGCGCTCGGCCCAGCTATTGATGGCCACATCAAAGGCCAGTGCCATCAACACAACTGAGAACCCAAGCGTAAAGTTTTTGCCAAGTTCGGTTCCCGCCATGGTGCG
>CALLHT010000219.1 GCA_938009335.1 uncultured Rhizobiaceae group bacterium | reverse complement strand
ATCTTCAATGGTGATGTTGCTCTCACGAGACTGATAAGAAACGATTCTAATCGCTTCCTCGATCATTTCATCCAGATTAAAGCGTTCATAATCCAGAACGAAACGTCCTGCTTCGATCTTCGACATGTCGAGAACGTCGTTGATCATGCCTAGAAGATAGGTCCCGCTTTCGTAGATGTCGCGAGCATACTCGCTGTATTTCTCAGAACCCAAAGGCCCGAACAAACCATCGTTCATGATCTCGGAAAACCCGATGATTGCGTTAAGCGGCGTACGCAATTCATGAGAGATGTTTGCAAGGAACTCAGATTTGGTTTGGTTGGCTTCCTCGGCATTCTGTTTTTCTTCAGCATATTTCTCAGCAAGTTCAGAATATTGCTGTTTTTGTTCCTCCAGAATTTGTCTTGATTGTTGCAAGTCAGAAATTGTTGCCATCAGGCGCTTTTCTGACTCCATCAATTTTGCACCATGCAGTTTGATGGATGTAATGTCTGTGCCGACGGAAACGAACCCACCATCTTGAGTATGGCGCTCATTGATTTGCAGCCAGCGTCCGTCTTCCAGCTTTGCTTCCAGAGTTCTGGTCTTTTCATCACCATCAAGTCCGCGCACCAGCTGGCTGGAAACAAGCGGTGTGCGTGCCAGAGACATCACTGAATCATAAGACATGCCGGGTTTGATCAAGCCGCCGGAAAATTGATGCAATTCCTGATATTTCGAGTTGCACATCACCAGTTTCTTCTTGTCGTCCCACAACACAAAGGCTTCTGGCAGGTTTTCAATGGCATCATGCAGACGCACGTCATTTTTCTTTGCAAGGCGTTCTTGTTGGCGTTGTTCAGTAATGTCTTCTGCGATGCCAACAAGCTTTGGCTGCGGCGAACCAATTCCGGAAATCTCAACCTTCAAGCGTAGCCAGACCCAGTTCCCGTCCGCATGGCGCATGCGGAAAACCTGCTCAACATGGGTTAGGCCTTCTTCCATAACTTCACAGGCCAGATCATAAAGGTCGATGTCATCTGGGTTGACCAGTTCGCTGACTTCCATAAAGCCGATGATGTCGTCCCGCGGTTCAAGGCCAAGAAGCTCGAACATAGACTTCGACCAATAAAATTGTCCGCGTGAGAGGTCCCAATCCCAAAGCCCGCAGCCCCCGCGTGTGAGTGCGGTATCGACCCGTTCATGAACTTCCGAGTAGATGCCATCCGCTTCACGGGCACGTGCGCTTTGCGCAAAATAAGCATACAAGATAACGAGCAATATGCTGGACGTACCCACAAAAAGGGTAACGTTAAGAGAAACGTTTTTCCGCCATGAAGCAAAGGTCTGTTGCTCTGGCTGTACGAGGGATATGCCTCCAAGCGGCAGCGGAAGGATGCGATGCACACCAAGCGCGGCACTGCCATCAAGGGCTTTGATGTTCTGAGTTTCGGCGCGTTTTCCAAACGTTTGCAGCAAGACCACATCCCCCAGCAAGGAAGAGACGTTTTTTCCATTGAGCTCCGGTCTATACGGCAATGTAGCAATGACCATGCCGTTGGTATCGTTGAGAACCACCTGGCGATCATGTTCAAGATATTTATGCGGCACAGCATCAGCCAGAAGGTTTTGAAGGGCCATTTGTTCTGCAGTACCGATGGTCTGCAAATCGGCTCGCAGCAAACGTTCATGAACCAATTCAGCGATAAAGTGCATCTCTGCATCGACTGAATTTACAATCTGCTCATGCTGTGAATTTAGCGATACCCAGCGCGCAGCACCCGCAATTGCAAGAAACAGGACAATAAGAACAGGAACCAAGCGCCGCAAAATGGATTCAGATTTAACCAGATTCTCGTAGGCAGGATGGCTCAATTGCCGGGCATAACCAGCCACCAAAGTCGCTGTTTTCCCGTCTTTCAGATGCAGAAAACTCTTACGGTGCCGCACCCCGTGCGCCTCCGTTTGAGCCATGCTGGCCTCCTCAAACAAAATAGGATTTCGGACGCGCCGCGCACCCGAATCACCCCCACTTTGAATCAGAGGGAATCACCTTGTCCAGCCCTTTGCGTAACTTTTTGTTAAACTTTGCCGAGCGAAGGCATTTAACCCGCTAAAGTTCGGGTCAAAATGTCTGAAACATCGCGAGAAAGCTCTTTTTGCTGCTGAATGGATTTAAGAGCACTTTCAGCATGCTTACGACGTTTTGCGTCCAGCAGTCCAAAAGAACGGAAGCTCGTCAAAAGGCGCGCTGCTACTTGCGGATTAATCTTATCGAGCTTGATAATCGCATCTGCCATTAATCGATAGCCTGTACCGCTTGCAGCATTAAATCCTGATGGATTGCCTATCGCGAAGACACCAATCAGAGCGCGTAACCGATTTGGATTGTTGAGCGTAAAATCTGGATGCTTCATCAGCTTTTTGACTTGAGAAACGGTGCTGCTGCCCGGGCGCATCGCCTGAACAGAGAACCATTTATCGAGAATGATATGATTATCATGATATCGCTTGTAAAAATCACTCAGCGCTTTTTCACGCACACCTGCTTCAGAGTGGTGATGCACAATCGTCATTAACGCGTTGAACCGGTCGGTCATGTTATCCGCAGATTTGTAGCGTTTCACAACGTCCTTTTTGGCAGCAACCTGATTTGCTTTCACGCCATAGGCATTGAGAACGCTTATTAATGTCCGCTTGCCTGCACTTGCTGCGTCCGGGCTGAATGCTTCCTTGTTGGAAAGCGATTTGATCAGCGTCGCACGGCTTGGTTCCAGTGCTTTCCCAATTTCTTGAGAATATAATTTGAGCGCTTTCAGGATTGCATCAGGATCAACGTTTTTGCCGATTGCCTGAGCCAAGTCACCTTCACTTGGAAGTTGGAGCAGGGATGCCCGGAATGCAGGTTCCAGCATGTCATCGATTGCTGCAGCGACGAGAATATCAACCAGTCTTTCTTCGGCCTTAGGTTTCTTGCCAGAGCTTAATGCCTTAGCAGCTTTGATGAGAAGGCGCGTGCCGTACGTTTGAAGTGCCTGCCAACGCGCAAAACTGTCTGTGTCATATTGCGCAAGGAATGCTAGATCAGCATCGCTTTGGCGATAATTGATCTCAACCGGAGCGGTGAAGCCGCGGTTTAAACTGACGATCGGTCGTTCGCTAACATTGGAGAACGTAATTTTGTGGCGGCGTTTTGTCAGGTGGATAACACCATCTAGGTATTCAGCTCCGCTGACGTTCTGCAGCTCGAATTCTGTTCCATCTTTGCGCATCAATCCGATGCGTTGCGGTATGTATTGTGCCACTTTGCGGCGTTGGCCCGGTGTAGGCATCGTGATCTGTTCTACTTCCAACGTCAGTGTCTGCTTGGCTTTGTCATAGGATGAACTGACGTTAAGAAGCGGGGTGCCTGCTTGCGAGTACCAGTGCATGAATTGGCTCAGGTCGATTTTGCCTGCTTGTTCAAAACATTTGATAAAATGTTCGATGGTCGCCGCATCACCATCATGACGCTTGAGATAGAGTGCCATGCCTTTTCGGAATTTGGTTTCGCCCAAAATGGTTGCAATCATGCGAACCAGTTCTGCGCCTTTTTCATAGATGGTCGCTGTGTAGAAGTTATTGATCTCATGATATGTTTGCGGGCGAACCGGATGCGCAAGGGGTCCTGCATCTTCTGGAAATTGGTCGGTCTTTAAACGCTTTACATCTGCAATCCGTTTTACAGGGCGCGAACGCATATCTGACGAAAATTCCTGATCGCGGAATACGGTCAATCCTTCCTTTAGGCAAAGTTGAAACCAGTCGCGACAGGTAATGCGGTTGCCGGTCCAATTGTGGAAATATTCGTGAGCAATGATGCCTTCGATATTTGCAAAGTCTGCATCGGTTGCAGTTGCGCCATCGCCGAGAACATATTTGTCATTGAATATGTTGAGGCCCTTGTTTTCCATGGCCCCCATGTTGAAGTCAGACACTGCAACAATGTTGAAAACATCGAGATCGTACTCGCATCCAAAGACCTCTTCATCCCATTTCATGGAACGGATAAGCGCATCCATGGCGTAGTCCGCGTTGTCTTCCTTACCCTTTTCCACATAGATGCCGAGCTTAACTTTTCGGCCTGACATGGTTTTGAAGTTTTGATGGATCGAGCCAAGATCGCCTGCAACAAGCGCAAAGAGATAGCTCGGTTTCGGGTGCGGATCATGCCAGATGGCATAGTGTCGTCCTTTGCCAGCAGATCCTTTTTTCATCGGATTGCCGTTACCGAGCAGAATGGGATTGTCTGATTTGTCCGCCTCAATCCGCGTTGTGTAAACGGCAAGGACATCGGGACGATCTGTGAAAAACGTGATCCGTCGGAAGCCCTCAGCCTCGCACTGGGTGCAGTAGTTTCCGCCAGAACGATACAACCCCATAAGCTTTGTGTTTGCGGCCGGGTCTACCTCTGTAACAATCTCAACGTCGAACTTCCGCTTTGCAGGCGGTTTAGGGATGGTCAACGTCGTCGATGTTTCGACATATTGCGCCGGGGTAAGCGGTTTGCCGTCAATGCTCACAGACACAAGTTTCAGTTCATCGCCATCCAGCATGAGAGACGCGCCGGATTTGGCGGTTTTGTTGCGCTCAAACGTGACTTTTGAGGTCACCAACGTGGCGTCCGGTTGCAGATCAAAGTTCAGATCAACGGTCTTTGCCCAATAGTCTGGTTCGCGATAATCTTTGAGATGAATGGCTTGGCCTTGTTGTGTGCGCATGAACGGTTTCCGTGTTGGCTCGAATCCTTTATCCTTGCACAAGTAAAGCAATTATTTCAGGTGTCAAAACCCGGCAATGACAATGATCAAATCAAGTGAGGTGTTGATGTCCTGTTACGATGATCTTTCTGCACATTGGTCGCGATTGCGCAAACAGTCGATGCGCAATTTGTTTGAGCAAAACCCGTCGCGTTTCAATGCGATGTCTTTGCAGTGCAAAGATATCCTGTTTGATTTTTCGAAGACCCATTTGGATGGCGATGCGATTAGCGCGCTGATTGCTTTGGCTGAGAAAGTTGGCATTGAAGAACAACGTGTGGCAATGCTCTCCGGTGAGAAGATCAACGTGACGGAGGGCAGGGCTGTTCTTCATACCGCTCTGCGGAGTGATCCTGAATGTTCAATAACCGTAGATGGGAAGGATGTCGTGCCTGATGTGCATGATGTGCTCTCCCGCATGGCGGAATTTTCTGATGCGGTGCGTTCGGGCGAATATCAACCATCCGGCAAAGTCGTAACCGATATCGTAAATATCGGTATTGGCGGGTCAGATCTTGGGCCAAAAATGGTGGCCGATGCACTATCACCTTACTCAGATGGTCCACGGGTTCACTTTGTTTCTAACGTCGATGGTGCAGATATATCCGATACGCTTGCCGGATTAGACCCTGAAACAACGCTGTTCATCATCGCTTCCAAAACCTTCACCACACAAGAAACCATGACCAATGCCGCAACCGCCAAAAGTTGGGTTCAGGATCAGGTTGGAGAAAATGCGGGAAATCATTTCTGTGCGGTTTCCACCAATCTGGATGCAACACGGGCGTTTGGAATTTCTGATGATCGCACGTTTGGATTCTGGGATTGGGTTGGGGGTAGATATTCGGTCTGGTCTGCGATTGGGCTCCCAGTGATGATTGCAATTGGTCCGGATGGCTTTCAAGAGTTCTTGAGTGGCGCACGTCTGGCTGACCAGCATTTTGCAGACGCGCCATTGTTAGAAAACATTCCGGTCATGATGGCCCTGATTGGGATTTGGCATCGCAATATCTGTGACTTTTCTACCATGGCTTTGCTGCCCTACGATAACCGCCTTTCGAATTTTCCGCGTTGGCTGCAACAATTGGATATGGAGTCCAACGGCAAGACCACAACCAAAGATGGTGAAAGGATCGCCAGAAAAACCAGTCCGATTATTTTCGGGGAACCCGGAACGAATGGTCAGCATGCATTTTATCAGTTGCTGCATCAGGGAGCGGATATTGTTCCGTGCGACTTTTTAATAGCTGCACAAGGTCATGAGCCAGAACTTGATCATCAGCATCGATTGTTAATCGCCAATTGTATTGCGCAGAGCGAAGCCTTGATGAAAGGGCAAACGCTGGAAGAAGCTGGCAATAATCCGCATCGGGAATTTGCGGGAAATAGACCGAGCTGCACATTTGTGTATCGGAAGCTCGACCCAAAAACACTCGGCATTCTGATGGCGTTCTATGAACACAAAACCTTCGTGCAGGGAGTTATCTGGGATGTGAATCCGTTTGACCAATTCGGCGTTGAGTTGGGAAAGCACTTGGGCAAGGGTGTCGAAAAATTGATCGAGGATGAAACGCCGGAGAAAGCAGGCGACGCCTCAACCCAAGGACTTCTTAGATATATATTGGAGAGCCGTAAGACCTAACCAATCTTCCCGCGTCCTTCCGGAGTGCGGACAAGAACCTGCTTGTTTTGCGCCTCACGATGGATGGTGTAGATCGATGCTCCGATGATGACCGCTGCTCCAAATAGAGTCCAGAAATCGGGGCTGTGGTTGAACAGAAAATACCCGAAGATCACAGAATAGATGAGCCGCACATAATCAAGTGACGCCATAACGGAGGCTTCTCCATATTTGTAGGCAAGGATGTTAAACATCTGAGCCACATAAGAAATCATGCCCATACCGATCAGCAGATACCATTCAAACGTGGTCGGCCACTGCCAAAACCAAATGCCCGGAATGGCAACTGCAAGACCTACGCCCAAAGCCTGATAGGTCATGATGGTTGTTGCGCTTTCGGTCTTGGTGAGCAGGCGGATAACAACCATCACTGTGCCCGCGCCCGCAGCACCAATCAGTGCATAAACACCATAGATCGTGAAAGAGTCTGTGCCGGGTCGTAAGACAATCATCACGCCGATAAAGCCAATGATCACAGCAGCCCATCGCCGTATGCCGATGACTTCGTTCAGCACAAAGATCGCGCAGATGGTGACAAAGAAGCTTTTGGCAAAGCCAATGGCGGTCGCGTCTGCCAATGGCATGTTCACAACGGCGGTAAAGCCAAATCCCATTGCGACAAGGGCCAAGACTATTCGTAGCATTTGCAAGCCGAAATAATTGGTTTTCAAACTGCCGGGAAAATCACGGAAGATCATCGGTGCCAAAATCACTGCCATAATCGCCTGACGCACGAGCAAAATTTGCGCGACATGAAGATTCTCACCCGCCAATTTGATAAGGGCAATCATGGTGCCAAAGCCTGCAGCAGCAAACATTAGAAGAATGCCGCCCTGCACATTGCTTGGCAAATTATAGAATTGTTTGGGAATAAAAAAATTGAACATGGTAAGACAAAACGAAGCTTTGCATTCCGCCTAAACTTTAGCAAGGAATAAGGCTCGACGCAGAGCAGCTATTCCCTATATTCATAGCTAACACTCAAAATTCCGGACATTGACAATGAATGAAGTAACACATGCAAAATTTGGTATGGGCGCATCCGTTCTGCGAAAAGAGGATGATGCATTTATCACCGGTAAAGGCCTGTATACAGACGATAAGTCTGCTGAAGGCGTGTTGCATGGTTTCGTGCTGCGTTCTCCAATGGCGCATGCCAGATTTTCGATCAATGATGTCTCTGAAGCGAAAGCCATGCCCGGTGTTCATGCGGTTCTGACTGCAAAAGACATTACGTCTTTAAATCCGATTCCCTGCATGATCCCGCTCAAGCAGCCTGATGGTTCAATGAATGCCAACCGGGATATTCCCATTTTATGTGAGGATACGGTGCGCCATGTGGGCGATGCAATTTGCTTCATCGTTGCTGACAGTGTTGCAATTGCCCGCGATGCGGCAGAGCTCATCGATATCGACTTCGACATGTTGCCCGCCGTTGTCGATACGGTTGGGGCGCTCGAGGAGGATAGCGTTCATGTATATGAGGATGGCGACAAGAACCTTGCCTTCACACATTTCATGGGAGATCGCGAGAAAACGGATGAGGTCTTCAAAAGCGCAGACCATGTCACTGAGCTAACGGTTATCAATAATCGGTTGATCTCAAACTACATGGAGACGCGCGCTTGCCAGGCACATTGGGACACAGAGCAAGAACGTTTTGAAGTGACCGTCGGCTCGCAAGGCGTGTTTGGCATGCGTCGCGCGTTGGCGGGTGTCATGGGCCTTGATGTGGAGGCGCTTCATGTGATGACGCCGGATGTCGGCGGCGGGTTTGGCACAAAAGTCTTCTGCTACCGCGAATATCCACTTTGTCTCTTTGCAGCAAAAATGTTGGGCCGCCCGGTAAAGTGGACATCGGACCGCAGCGAGCATTTCGTAAGCGATGCTCAAGGCCGGGACAATGTTGTAACGGCTAAAATGGCAATGGACAAAGACGGCAAGTTTCTCGCGATAGACGTTGATCTGATTGCGGCCATGGGCGCGTATCTTCATTCATACGGTCCTTTTATTCCTTATCTTGGCATCACCATGACAACGGGTCTATACGATATTGATACGATGGCGGTTCTCATTCGTGGCAGTTACAGCAATACTGTGCCAACGGATGCCTATCGTGGCGCAGGGCGTCCTGAAGCTGCCTATCTGATCGAACGTTTGGTTGACAAATGTGCGTTTGAACTCAATCTATCACCAGATGAAATTCGTCGCCGTAACCTGATCAAACCTGAGCAGTTGCCCTATACGACACCGGGTGGGCGTATGTATGACACAGGTGAGTATCAGGCACATATGGAACTCTGCATGGAGCGCGCTGATTGGGCGGGCTTCGAAACACGCCTTGCAGAAGCAAAAGCGGATGGCAAAATTCGCGGTATAGGCATCGGAGCATATATTGAGGCGTGCGCTTTTGCGGGTTCAGAGCCTGCATTTGTTGAGCTCAAAAGTGATGGTACAGTTGATCTCAAGATCGGAACCCAATCAAACGGGCAGGGCCATGCAACCGCATATACCCAACTTGCCGCCGAAAAGCTTGGATTGGACTATGAGCAAATTCAGCTCCGCCAAGGTGATACCGATGAACTCGAAAATGGCGGTGGTACAGGCGGGTCTCGTTCGATACCGCTGGGTGGCGTTTCTGTCAGCCGCGCCAGCGAGCAATTGGCTGAAAAGATCAAAAACATTGCAGCAGAAGAACTGGAAGCTTCTGCCGCAGATATTGAACTGGAAGAGGGTGAGGCGCGCATTGTTGGTACGGACCGTGTAATTTCATTCAGCGATATCGCAGCAGCTGCTAAGGACCCGGACGACTTAAAAGGTGAGGGCGAGTTCAAGCAGGCCGAAGCC
>CALLHT010000218.1 GCA_938009335.1 uncultured Rhizobiaceae group bacterium | reverse complement strand
ATCATTTTTCTCTGACGATGTTAGCATCAAGAAAATTCTGGTTATGCCGGAGCGCTCTTTCTTGCATGAACGGATCAATCTGCGGTTTGATCTGATGATGGAAGAGGGCGCTTTGGACGAGGTGAAGCAATTGTTTGCCCGGGGGCTTGATCCAAAACTCCCGGTTATGAAAGCGATTGGAGTGCCCCATCTTGGCGCCTATCTTTCTGATGATTGTTCTTTAGAAGACGCAATCGAAAAAGCGAAAGCTGCCAGCCGACAATATGCGAAGCGTCAAAGCACCTGGTTCCGGAATTCGTTTGATGATGGTTGGGAAATAGTCGCCCCTTAAGCGCGACCAGCGAGGTCATCCAGAATAGGGCAGTCCGGCTTGTCATTGCCATGGCAGTTTTTCGCGAGTTTTGAGAGCGTGTCTTTTAAAGACTTTAATTCATCGATCTTTTGATCGATCTCATCAATTTTGCTGAGCGTCAGCTCTTTTACCTCAGAACTAGCTCGGTCACTGTCGCTGTATAGTGACAAGAGGGAACGGCACTCCTCTATGCTGAACCCAAGTGACCGCGCACGCTGCAAGAATGCTAGTTGATGCACGTCATTCTCTGAGTAATCGCGATATCCATTGGCAGCACGGGCTGCTTTAACAAGGCCGATTTCCTCGTAATACCGGATTGTTTTCGGAGGGAGGTCGGTGAGCGCAGAGGCTTTGCTGATATTCATGTTGTGACCCTTGACCTTCCGGTAACTGGAACCCCCATATACAAGCAATAGGAAACCGGAGCAACAGAACATCCATGTCCGTCAAGCAGGCAACTCTCTATCGCATGGTGATGAGCGATCATCTTTGCCCATCTGGGGTGAAGGCAAAAGACTTTCTGGAAAAGCAGGGCTTTGCCGTTGATGACCAACCGCTGGAAACTCGAGGCGAAGTCGATGCATTCAAGGAGAAGCATTCCGTCAAGACAACGCCACAGATATGGATCGAAGGAGAGCGGATCGGTGGATATAATGACCTGCTGGCGCATTTCGGTGAGGCAAAGGCGGGTGAGGGTGAGAAAACCTACCGACCTGTGATCGCGATATTCTCAGTTGCTGCCTTGATGGCTTTAGCGCTTTCGCTTCAATTCAAGGGTTCCGCGTTTACCGTTCAAGCGTTTGAATGGTTCGTTGCGATTTCGGTGTGCTTTCTCGCTGTCCAAAAGCTTCAGGACATCGAAAAATTTTCAAACTCGTTTCTGAGTTACGACCTGCTTGCGCGGCGATGGCTGGGTTACGGTAAGGTCTATCCGTTTCTTGAGGCGCTTAGTGGCGTGTTGATGCTCACCGGAAGTTTTGTCGGGGTTGCTGCGCCCTTGATGTTGTTTATCGGCGGAATAGGCGCCATCTCAGTGTTCAAGGCGGTTTACATCGACAAGCGGGATCTGAACTGCGCCTGTGTGGGTGGTGACAGCAATGTGCCGCTTGGCTTTGTTTCGCTTACTGAAAATCTGATGATGGTGGGCATGGGTGTTTGGATATACCTCAAAATCCTTTGATTAACGTGTTGACAAAAATCTCGTCGCGGCTATGTTTCCATTTGAATTTAAGAGGAATTGTCTGGTGATACATAAAATTCTCGTGGTGGTTATGGAGCGTACACGCGTGATGGATCGTTAGAGCCATCGCGAAAGCAGCGTGTACGCCGAAAACAGCTCCCAAAGGGGGCTTTTTTTATGCCCTCAATCCTCTAAAAGAAACAAATCAAATCAATCAGAGAAAACAAATGAGCAAGACAGAAGAAATGACCGGTGCGGAGATGGTTGTTCAGGCCCTTAAAGACAATGGGGTAGACACAATTTTTGGATATCCAGGCGGTGCAGTCCTTCCTATTTATGATGAAATCTTCCAGCAGGAAAATGTGGAGCATGTGCTTGTGCGACACGAACAAGGTGCTGGCCATGCGGCTGAAGGCTATGCGCGGTCAACTGGCAAGATCGGCTGTTGTCTTGTGACCTCGGGTCCGGGTGCAACAAATGCTGTCACTCCGTTGCAGGATGCGTTGATGGATTCAATCCCGATGCTCTGCATCACTGGGCAAGTTCCAACGGCTCTGATTGGTTCTGACGCATTTCAGGAGGCGGATACGGTTGGCATTACGCGCCCCTGCACAAAGCATAACTGGCTGGTTCGTTCTGTTGAGGAGCTTCCGCAGATTTTGCATGAGGCATTTCATGTGGCGCAAAATGGTCGTCCCGGTCCGGTTCTGATTGATATTCCCAAAGACGTGCAGTTTGCGACAGGCACATACTTCCCTCCGGAAGAAGCGGACCTTTCGGGTTACGCACCGCAAACGCAAGGCAACGCAGACAATATTGCTGCTGCGGTTGCATTGATGGCTGGTGCTAAGAAACCTGTAATTTATTCAGGCGGTGGCGTGATCAACTCCGGCCCGGAGGCCAGTCGTTTGTTGCGCGAGCTTGTTGAACTGACCGGTTTCCCCATCACGTCTACCTTGATGGGGCTTGGCGCGTATCCTGCAAGCGGTAACAAGTGGCTCGGTATGCTGGGCATGCACGGTACTTACGAAGCGAACATGGTGATGCATGATTGTGACGTGATGCTCTGCGTTGGTGCGCGCTTTGATGACCGGATCACAGGCCGCATTGATGCGTTCTCACCGAATTCAAAGAAAATCCATATCGACATTGATCCGTCTTCAATCGGCAAAAACGTGCATGTGGATGTGCCGATCATTGGAGACTGTGAAAACGTTCTGGAAGACATGGTTCGCCAATGGCGCGCGCTTGACAACAAACCTGACCAAGCTCGCCTAAAAGAGTGGGACGCGCAGATTGAAAGCTGGAAAGATCGTCGGTCACTTGCGTATAAAGACTCCAATGATTTTATCATGCCGCAATATGCAATTGAGCGTTTGTACGAGCTGACAAAGGATCGCGAAACCTACATCACCACTGAAGTGGGCCAGCACCAGATGTGGGCTGCTCAATATTATCACTTTGAAGAGCCTAACCGTTGGATGACGTCAGGTGGTCTCGGCACCATGGGGTATGGTCTGCCAGCAGCCTTTGGAGTGCAGATGGCTCACCGTGATGCGCTTGTGATCGATATTGCGGGCGACGCCTCAATCCAGATGTGTATTCAGGAAATGTCGGCTGCAATCCAATACAACGCGCCGATCAAGATCTTCATTCTGAACAATCAATATATGGGGATGGTTCGTCAGTGGCAGCAGTTGTTGCATGGCAACCGACTGTCGCATTCCTACACTGAGGCAATGCCTGACTTTGTGAAATTGGCTGAGGCCTATGGCGCGACTGGAATTCGCTGCCGCAAGCCAGATGAGTTGGATGATGCGATCATGGAAATGATCAATACCGATGGTCCGGTGATTTTTGATTGTTGCGTTGCAAACCTAACGAACTGTTTCCCGATGATCCCGTCAGGCAAGGCGCACAATGAAATGCTTCTTCCTGATGAAGCAAGCGATGAAGCAGTTGCAACTGCAATCGACGAGAAAGGAAAGCAGCTCGTTTAATCGGGCGCTGACGCATCATGCATTTAGCCCTAGGCAATAAGCTTTATTCCTCATGGTCTTTGCGGGCATACATCCTGCTCAAGGCATTTGACATTCCGTTCGAGGATACGGTCATTGCCATGTACAAAGACGACACAACGGCGCGCATGGTTTCCTTTGGTCCGACAGGTAAAGTGCCTGTGCTCACCGATGGTGATGTGGTCGTGTGGGAAAGCCTCGCAATCATGGAATATGTAGCAGACAAGTTTCCCGATAAGGAAATTTGGCCGCGTGATCCTGCCGCCCGGGCGCATGCTCGTGCTGCGGCGTCTGAAATGCATGCTGGCTTCATGGGCTTGCG
>CALLHT010000217.1 GCA_938009335.1 uncultured Rhizobiaceae group bacterium | reverse complement strand
GACTCAAAGAATGCATCTGTGAACGTTGGAACCACACCGGAGAGGAAATATGGAATGGCACCAAATAGGCTCAACGCGACCCAAGCAGAGCAAGTCATGACAAACGCCTGTCGGGTCGTCATGGATTGCGGCACATCGCGGTTGCCGGCGTAAAGTCCCAATCCGACGAGAACCGTAAGCCCGCCGGTAAACGCAAATACTTCCCAATCTCTGTTTTGGGCAACCAGATCGACTAGCGCTGGAATAAACATAGCGGCACCCAGCGTCGACAGCAGGATCCCTAAAACCAGAAAGATTGGGCGAAGCGAGCGGATCAAATGAAAAACGCCTAGTTGATGCTTGGAGTGTGGTCGGGGAGATCAAGTGGGAACGCTGGAATATCGATCTCGAATTTTTTCCCCGCTTGATCGATCATCGTATATTTCCCCACCATGATACCCGATGATGTTCGCAACGGGCATCCACTGGTGTAATTATACGTTTCACCATCCGCCAGTACAGGCTGCTCACCAACCACGCCATCGCCTTGGACTTCTTCAACATTGCCGACCGCGTCAGTTATGTGCCAATAACGCGAAAGAAGCTGAACCGTTTGGCCAGACTGATTTTCAATGCCAATACGATACGCCCAAAAATACTGAGATGATTTTGGGTCCGAGCGCTCGTCAATGTAGACGGGAAGCACATTGACTGTAATTCCATGCGTTGTTGCCTTGAACATTGAAGAGCCCAAAATTTGTTCTGCAAAAAATTACCATATCCTTTTAAGTCAGAAAAGACACTCTCTTGCATTTACAGCGACAACCGGTATCAGTTCAGCGCTCGCTCGATATCCTGAAGCAGATCATCAGCATCCTCCAATCCGACAGAGAGACGAACCAATCCATCCGTAATACCAACCGGGATACGTTCTTCTTCTGCGAGGCTTTTATGCGTTGTGGTTGCCGGGTGCGTTATCAGGCTTTTAGCATCTCCCAAATTGTTGGAAATCGACACAATGTCCAAACGATTGATGAAATCAAACGCCGCTTGCTTTCCACCTGAAAGTTCAAATGCCAAGAGGGTTGATCCGCGCCGCATTTGCTTTTTGGCGATGTCTGCCTGCGGGTGGCTATCAAGCCCCGGATACATGATCTGGGTAATCTTGGATTGATTGCTCAACAGTCCCGCAATCTTTTCAGCTGTATCCGTTTGGCGATCAACGCGAACGGAAAGCGTTTCCAGTCCTTTGAGCAAGGTCCAAGCATTGAACGGACTTAGCGAAGGGCCTGTATGACGATGAAAATCATGTAGGTTCTCGTTGATCCATTCTTCATCGGAAAGAATAATACCACCAAGACATCTTCCCTGCCCATCTATGTGTTTGGTTGCTGAATATACAACGATATCCGCGCCCAATTTTAACGGATGCTGATATAGAGGCGTGGCGAAGACGTTATCGACAACCAGTTTTGCGTTGTTCTCGTGCGCAAGGTCTGCAACCGCCTTAATGTCCACAAGTTCAAGTGTCGGGTTGGTCGGACTTTCTAGAAAGAACACTTTCGTGTTGGGTCTAACTGCAGCTTTCCATTCGTCCATGCTTTTGCCGTCAACCAATGTGCACTCAACACCATAGGTAGGCATAAGCGTTTCAACCACCCAGCGGCATGAGCCAAAGAGTGCGCGTGCGGCAACAATATGGTCGCCATTTTGCACCTGACACCCAATTGCCGAGGATACAGCGGCCATTCCTGAAGCTGTTGCCCGTGCATCTTCTGCACCTTCCAAGAGGCACATGCGTTCTTCAAACATAGAAACAGTTGGATTGCCATAACGCGAGTAGACATACCCGTCGTCATCGCCTTTGAAGCGGGCTTCGGCTGCTTCTGCGCTGTCGTAGACATAGCCTTGTGTGAGATAAAGTGCTTCCGAAGTTTCCCCAAATTGGCTGCGGCTTGTGCCGCCATGCACCAGTTTGGTATCGGGGTGCCAGTTGTTTTTCGATGTCATTGTTCAACTCCACAAACAAAAAAACCAGAATGCGAAGTCGCATCCTGGAGTCCAAATCTGCTGATTGTGCAAATTTCGGCCCTTTTTAGCGACTTGTTTTACGTGGCTGCAAGCCGGACCGGCCCAAATCACCACTTGATAATATGTGTGTTAGTTGATCTAGCTCTTTGCGTCAATCAAACACCACTATATTTATAATCAAGAAACCTCACAAAGCGATGAAGATATGACGCGCGAAACAGGAATTCTAGCAGACGCTGCTATTCAGGCTCTGAGCGAAAACCAGCAGATTATTACAGAGCACCCGTTCGATGGCGACCAAATTCAGCCTGCAAGTCTTGATTTGCGTTTGGGTAAGAAAGCTTATCGGGTACGCGCTTCCTTTCTGCCCGGAAAAGGCAGAACTGTATCTGATAAACTAAAGCGGTTTAAGCTTCACGAGCTTAATCTTGAAGATGGCGCGATCCTTGAAACCGGTTGTGTCTATCTTGTTCCATTGCTTGAGAGTTTAGACCTACCAGGCGATATCGAGGCTTCCGCCAACCCTAAGAGTTCAACTGGACGGCTAGATATCTTTACCCGTGTGATCACGGATGAAAGTCAGGCGTTTGACCAAATTCCAGCGGGTTATTCGGGTCCGCTTTATCTGGAGATTAGTCCGAGCACTTTTCCGGTTGTGGTTAGAACCGGGTCAAGGCTTTCGCAGATACGGTTTAGAAAAGGGCATTCAATTCTAACTGACGATGAATTAATGGCCCTTCACAAATCAGAAATACTCGTCGCGACCTCCGAGCCCAACATTCATAACAACGGCATTGGTCTCTCTATAGATTTGAGCGGTGATGATAACTGCTTGATTGGATATCGTGGAAAGCGTCACACAGGTTTAGTCGATGTAGATAAAAAGGCTGCGTGCGAAGTGCTGGATTATTGGGAGCCGATTTATAATCGCGGATCCGATGATTTGGTTTTGGACCCGAACGAATTTTACATTCTGGTTTCCCAGGAAGCTGTTCATGTTCCGCCACTATACGCGGCAGAGATGGTGCCATTTGATCCCCTGGTAGGTGAGTTTCGTGTTCACTATGCGGGCTTTTTTGATCCGGGCTTCGGTCATGCAAGCGCTGGCGGTAAAGGTGCGCGAGGAGTTTTGGAAGTGCGCAGCCACGAAGTACCGTTTATTCTTGAACACGGGCAACTGGTAGGCAGGTTGGTTTATGAGCACATGCTTGAGAGGCCTGCTCAGCTCTACGGAACAGATTTGGGTTCAAATTATCAAGCGCAAGGTCTGAAGCTTTCCAAGCACTTTAAGTCATAGAACATCTGGATCTCAAGCTTAGAGATCTTCCTCAATATCAACGCATGGCCAGTTTGTAGGACGGGACATCCCGGCTGGCAGTTTGGTTGCATCATCCCCACAGGCCAGTTGAATTTGCCACGGCTCAAGGTCGGTAAGGGCAGAAAGGTCTAGCCCTTCAATACGAGTCTGAAACAGATATGCATTAAGCAGGGTAGGGGGTGTTTCAAATTTTGCACCACGAAGATCAGATCTTGCCAAATTGGAATAGTCGAATTTAACACCGCTAAGATTGGCACCGGAAAATTTTGCACGGGCAAATTCTGCTTTTGAGAGATCAGCGCCGTTGAGATTGGCATTGCTGAAATTTACCCGATTGGTTTCAGCCTTAGAAAGATTGGCATCACTGAGATC
>CALLHT010000216.1 GCA_938009335.1 uncultured Rhizobiaceae group bacterium | reverse complement strand
ATGCCGAAGGAAATCACCATGCGGCATCGTTCAAGCCATTTCGCACATGTGTTTTCGGGTGATGGTTATTCATCTGGCTATTACTCTTACATGTGGTCAGAGGTGATGGATGCGGATGCGTTCCGCGCGTTCCAGGAGGCCGGTGATGTTTTCGATGAGACAACAGCAGCCAAATTGAAAGAGTTTATCTACTCTGCAGGCGGCAGCCGCGATCCGGCTGAGCTTTACGTAGAGTTCCGAGGTAAGATGCCGGAAATCGACGCCCTGCTTGAAGGCCGCGGCTTGAAGGATGTGGCTTAAGAGTAAATCAATCGTTCTGTGCTCATATCAACTCTAGTATTGTAGGAGCAACGTGGTGACACTTTCAAAGCGCAACAACATATTCATTCTAAGCCTCGCCTGTATGGTTTGTGTGTTGAATTATGGCCTATATGTATTGGATGGAAGCAAAATTGAAATTGATCAATACAATAAGGAAAGTCTTCCAATTCTCTTGTCAGTCCTGATTGCGGGGCCATTAGCGATTGGTTTGAGCAGCTATCAAATAATTGGAAAAAGATTTCCCTTGAACCAAGGCAAGCGCGTTGCTGTAAAGTCAGGCCTGTTTTCAGTTTTGTTGTCTTATCTATATTTGGGACTATTAATGGTTTTAATCTTGCCAATTGTCGCCTTGTTTCTTGGAGTTGGCGAGAAAGGTGCAATATTATTGCTTTCTTTGCTTGCGGGGTTTGGCGCAATGATCGTCGCATTCATGGTGAGTGCATGGATTGCTATTCCCATAGCAGTTGGCTTGGCAATTCTGCTGTCTGTTACGCCGGAAAAACAAGCAGAGGAAAATCGTCCATCACTAGTTCGCTTAGCATTGTTTGTGGTTCTCATTTTTATTGCCGCATTATGGGTATCTTATGAATCGATACCCTTTGGAGCTAGATCACCGGACAATCTTCTAAATGAATGGACTTTTGCTTGTGGGGCTGTATCAGCTATTTCAGCAACGTTTTGCTGGTACTTTTATATGGATTCAGAAGAGAGTAAGGCTCAAGGAGCACTCGCGGGCTTAATGACTGCATTACTCTCGGTTTTTCTTGTTGGACCGGCAATTGGAATATATGTCGAAATTCAGAAAGGGGGGTTTTCATTTGACGAATTTGTTAAATCTTCCATGGGCGCAGCCATCTTCTCCTTTTTCGCTGTTATTTTTGCAGCATGGAAGGCGGTTCCAGTTTCAGTTATTATCGGTTTTTTGGTGGCAAAAAGGTCTGATGCAGAAAGGGTAGCGTGTGGCTCGCCTGTTAAACTGTTCAGATATTGGTACGGATTTGATAAATAGAAACTGGCACCTCATATTCATTGCCTTAGGTATGGGCGGCGCTTCAGTTAGAGTGGGTGAGATACGGCAGAACTCTACGTAGAGTTCCGCGGCAAGATGCCGGAGATCGACGCCCTGCTTGAAGGTCGTGGCTTGAAGGATGTGGCTTAGTCCTTCGGCTGATCCGTAAACCTGACATAAGGGACCGGACGTTCGATCTTTGCAAACCGCTTCTCCGCATCTTCGTCTGAGACTGCTGGCGTGATGATCACTTTATCACCTTGTGTCCATTGTGCTGGTGTAGCCACTTGGTGTTTTGCGGTCAGCTGCATGGAATCGATCACACGCAGAATTTCATCAAAGTTGCGCCCTGTGGTCATCGGGTATGTAAGGATCAGTTTAATTTTTTTATCAGGCCCGACGATGAACACCGACCGAACAGTCGCGTTATCAGCTGGTGTTCTGCCTTCCGATGTATCGCCTGCTGCTGCAGGCAACATGCCATAAAGTTTTGCAACTTTAAGCTCGGTATCGCCGATCATCGGATACTCCACTGAGTGGCCAGTCACTGTCGTGATATCCTCTTTCCACTTTTTGTGGCTTTCAACTGGATCAACCGAAATGCCAATCACCTTGGTGTTGCGTTTTTCAAACTCACCCATCAACCCGGCCATATAGCCAAGCTCGGTTGTGCAGACGGGAGTGAAGTCTTTCGGGTGTGAAAACATCACGGCCCAACCGTCTCCAATCCAGTTGTGAAAGTCTATCTGACCTTGCGTTGTGTCTGCCGTAAAATTCGGCGCTTCATCATTAATGCGTAAAGACATGGGGGGCTCCATAGTAGTATTTTGGTTGTTCGTCTTTGGAACAGAGCCTCGATATAAGCTCACAATGAAGTCATGGGTGTGACGAAATACACATTAAAAAACCCGACGCTGAGGCCGGGTTTCATTTTCATTATACGCTTAAACTAAGCAGCTTTCTTTGCACCTTCCGGAGCAAAGCGTTCGTAGAACAATTCGTTGTTCTTCGCCATGTCGAGTAGTAGCGCGTTTGGCTTAAACTGATCACCATATTTGGCTTCGAGTTTCTGTAGCAGTTCAACGAAGGCCGTCGTGCCCATGCCATCGATGTAAGATAGCGCGCCACCGGTACATGGTGCATAGCCAAAGCCGAGAATAGACCCAACGTCCGCTTCACGAACGTCTGTCACGACGCCTTCCTCCACGCATCGCGCAGCTTCTACAGCGATTGCCGCATGGAAGCGGTCTTTTATTTCCTGACGGTCGATTGAGTCAGCATCCTGTTGCGGATAGAGGTCTTTAAGACCCGGCCATAGATGCTTCTTCGCAGGCTTTTCAGGATAGTCGTAGAACCCTTTGCCATTCTTGCGGCCAAAACGCTCATGCTTCTCAACCATCGTGTTAACGACTTCAAGCGTACGCGCATCAACAACCCCGTCGCCAAGATCCCGAATTGCCTGATGGATGATCTTGTGCGCAAGGTCAATCGCAGTCTCATCGTTCAGCTGAAGCGGACCAAGTGGCATACCCGCTTGCTTGGCGAGGTTCTCAATCATTGCAGCAGGAACGCCTTCTGTCAGCATGTTATACGCTTCACCCATATAACGAAGTACACAACGGTTAACGTAGAAGCCGCGAGTATCATTCACCACGATTGGCGTCTTCTTGATGCGGGCAATGTAATCCAGCGCCATGGCAATCGCGCGATCGCCTGTAGTTTCTGTCTTGATGACTTCAACCAGCATCATCCGGTCAACCGGCGAGAAGAAGTGAATGCCGATGAACTGTTCAGGGCGCTGTGAGAACTTCGAGAGATCCGTGATCGGAATAGTTGAAGTATTCGACGCATAAATCGCATCCTTAGGCATGTGCTCTTCGGCAGCCTTGGTCACGATTTCTTTGACCTTAGAATCTTCAAACACAGCTTCAATCACCATGTCGACATCTGAGAGCTTGGAATAATCGTCGGTAGCAGTAATGCGGCCGATAACTTCTGCCATTTTCTCTTCGGTCGTGCGCTTCTTCGAAAGCGCTTTCTTTTCCAAACCTTCTGCATGCGCAATTGCATTTGCTGCAGATTCAGCGTCGCGGTCGAGAACCACAACCTCAATACCTGCTTTCGCTGAAACGTAAGCAATGCCCGCGCCCATGAAACCACCGCCACCAAGGACGCCGATTTTCTTGATCTCTGTCTTGCCAACGCTTGCGGGACGACGCGCGCCTTTGTTGAGCTCTTGCATAGACATGAAGATCGTGCGGATCATCATTGCAGCTTCGGTTGAGCGCAATACTTCTGCGAAGTAGCGGCTCTCAATCTTGAGTGCTGTATCGAACGGCACCAACATGCCTTCATAGACGCATTTCATGATTGCGCGTGCGCCGGGATAATTATCCTGTGTCTCACGGCGATAGATTGCGTTCGCAGGCGGGAAGAGCTGGAAACCGGCTGGGGAATACACCGCACCGCCCGGGAATTTGTAACCCTTCACGTCCCAAGGCTGAACGCCTTTTAGGCCATCATTGATCAGTTCTTTTGCTTTGGAAACCAGTTCAGAAGCAGGGACGACCTCGGTTACAAGTCCGTTTGCCTTGGCTTTAGACGCATGCATGTTGCCGCCTTTAAGCAGCATTTGCAGCGCTTCTTGCGTATGCATTAAACGCGGAACGCGTTGAGTGCCGCCGCCGCCGGGGAACAGGCCGACTTTAACTTCCGGGAGACCAACTTTGGCATCATCCGCCATCACGCGAGCATGACACGCAAGGCAGATTTCAAGACAACCACCCAGCGCTTGGCCATTGATTGCAGCCACAAATGGCTTCCCGTTGGTTTCCATTTTACGAAGCATCTGGTTGAGTGCGTAAGCTCCATCAAACAGCATTTGCGCTGCCGCTTCTTTGTCCTTTGCTTCTTCAGCTTTGAACTCGCCCAGCATCTTTTGGAGCATGGAAAGATCAGCACCTGCGCCAAATGTCTTTTTGCCGGAAGCGATCACAGCACCTTTGATGCCTTCTTCGCTTGCCACGTAATCGACAATTTTGTCGAGTTCTTCCATCACGGATTGGTCAATGACGTTCATTGATTTTTCCGGGCTGTCCCAAGTGATGACGGCAATGCCGTCGCTGTCTGTTTCAACAGTAAAATGTGTGTAGGTCATACTTGTTTCTCCAAGTTGTCCGCTGAGCTTCCATCTTTAGTCATCCTCGGGCTTGTCCCGAGGATCCAGTCACCAAAGCTGTTCGTAGAGATCGTTCCACTCAGGGTTCATTTCTTCAATCAGGTTTAATTTCCATTTGCGGTAATAACGTTTGATGCTTTTTTCTCTTTGGATGGCGTCGGAGATATCAAAGTGTTCTTCATACCAGACAAGCATCTTGCATCCGTATCTTTTGGTAAACCCAGGTAAAATGCCTTCTTTATGCTCATAAACCCTTCCTTCAAGATCCGTTGTGACACCGGTATACAAAGTGCCATTTCTCTGAGAAGCCATTATGTAAACATAACCCGGCATCGTGCTGGTTCCTCGGGACAAGCCCGAGGATGACTACCTTTCTACTACACGCGTTCAATAATGGTTGCTGTGCCCATTCCGGCGCCAATGCAAAGGGTGACAAGTGCGGTGTTAAGGTCACGGCGTTCGAGTTCATCAAGAACCGTGCCGAGGATCATTGCACCAGTTGCACCCAATGGATGGCCCATTGCAATCGCTCCACCACAAACATTCATCTTGTCGTGCGAGATATCGAAAGCCTGCATGTAACGCAGCACGACAGAAGCAAAGGCTTCGTTCAACTCAAATAGATCAATATCTTCGAGCTTCATGTTTGCGTTCTTCAAAAGCTTCTTGGTGACATCAACCGGACCTGTCAGCATCAATGCTGGATCAGAACCAATGCTTGCAAAGGCACGAATGCGGGCACGCGGCTTAATGCCAAGCTTCTTGCCGCCTTCTTCTGAACCCATAAGGATTGCAGCCGCACCATCCACAATACCGGATGAGTTACCCGCGTGGTGCATGTGGTTTACAGTTTCAATCTCCGGGTGTGCCGCGATACCAACCGCATTAAAGCCGCCCATCTCACCCATCATCACAAAGGATGGATCAAGTGACGCAAGAGACTGCATATCGCTGGTTGGGCGCATGTGCTCGTCATGATCAAGAATGGTCAAACCGTTCTGATCTTTGACCGGAACAACAGACTTGTTGAAACGCCCTTCATCCCAGCTTTGCTTTGCACGCTTCTGGCTTTCAACCGCATATGCATCCACATCGTCACGGCTGAAACCGTACTTTGACGAAATAAGATCAGCAGAAACACCCTGTGGCATGAAGTAAGCAGGGATCGCCACAGACGGGTCCATGGGCCAAGCGCCACCAGACATGCCGATGCCAACACGGGACATGGATTCAACGCCGCCCGCGATGACGATGTCTTCAGAACCTGCTCCAATTTTACCGGCAGCGAGGTTAATCGCATCAAGACCGGACGCACAAAAGCGGTTGATCTGCATGCCTGGAACCACAGTGTCATATCGTGCTTCAAATGCAGCGGCGCGCGCGATATCTGATCCCGCTTCGCCGACCGGGTCCACACAACCCAAAATAATATCATCTACCTGTGAAGTATCCATCTCATTGCGATCCCGGATGGCTTCCAGTGTTTTTGCGGAAAGGCGAACGGCAGGCACTTCGTGCAGGGAACCGTCTTTCTTACCGCGACCGCGCGGTGTTCGCACATGGTCATAAATATAAGCTTCAGTCATTGTTGCATCTCCTAATAGTTCACTAGGCAGATGCCGGAAGGAGAGCTTCCGGCGATGCCCAGTGAGGTAATTCCTGAATTCGTTTCAACCAAGCGTTGATTGCGGGATAGTCATCCCATGTGACCCCAAAGTGATCGGGCCAGAATAGGTATCCGCACATGGAAATGTCAGCCAGCGTTGCTTGGCCTGCTGCGGCCCAGTCATGCGTTGATAAATGTGTTTCCAGAACTTTAAGCGCGCCCATGGCTCGAGCTTTCAAAAACTCGGTTTCGGGTTCGCCCTCTTTTTTCATGAACTTGCTCATGAAACGATAGGTCGCCACATAGCTCGTGAGCTTGTGATTGTCGAAGAACATCCAACGCATCATTTCAAGTTCGTCTGAACGATTGTCCGGAACGAATTTTCCAAACCGATCTGATAGATGAAGCAAAATTGCGCCGGACTGGCTGAGTGTTAAATCATTCTGCGTATGGTCAACCAGCACAGGAACTTCACCCATCACGTTTTCTTCGCGATAAGCATCTTGCCGTGTTGCGCCATTAAAAAAATCAACCCACTCTGCTTCCCAAGATGCTTCGCACAATTGCAGCATTAGGGCTGCTTTGTAAGCATTGCCGGATTCAACAAAGCATTTGAGGGTGAAGTCAGCCATTAGCCGTCAAACCCTTCCATCAAAATGATAGTTGCATTGGAAACCGCCATCCGGTGCTTTTTGGCCGCTGCATAGGTTTCAGAATTGTAGCAGGCCTTTGCATCTTCCAGACTGTCAAACTCGATGACGACATGACGTGACCCGGCATCCTCGCCTTCCATCTGAACAAAAGCACCACCACGGGCAAGAAACTTGCCGTTGTACTGCTCAAAGCTTGGGCGGGCGCCTGAAACATAAGCCTGATAGGCATCAGACGTAAAAGCTTCCGCGTCTTTGGCGCTAACATGCGCAATCCAATAACCTTTAGGCATGGAGTAACTCCTTAAAGCGTTCTCGAGATAAGAACCTTCATGATTTCATTAGTGCCGCCATAGATGCGCTGCACACGAGCGTCTCTGAACATGCGGGCTATCGGGTACTCATTCATGAAGCCATAACCTCCGAAGAGCTGCAGGCATTCGTCCATCACTTTGCCTTGTAAATCTGAAAGAAGATACTTGGCCATGGAAGCCGTTGCGGTGTCCAACTTGCCCTGCAAATGCTGATCTACGCAATGGTTGACGAAGGCTTTTGCCATTGTGGCTTCGGATTTGAGTTCTGCCAGTTTGAATTGTGTGTTCTGGAAGTCGATGATCTTCTTTCCAAAAGCGTTACGTTCTTTCACGTAATCAACGGTAAGTGAGAGGCCAAGTTCAATAGATGCCATTGCCTGATTAGCAATGATCAGGCGTTCCTGAGGCAGTTCAGTCATCAACTGAGCAAAGCCTTGGCCTTCTTCAGTACCGATCAGATTGGAAGTCGGCACTTTCACATCATTGAAAAATAACTCCGATGTATCGTTCGCCTTGTAGCCAACTTTATCGAGGTTACGGCCCCGTTCAAACCCCTCAACCTCATCGGTTTCAATTACGATCAGGGAGGTGCCTTTTGCGCCTTTTTCAGGATCCGTTTTTACTGCCAACACGATCAGGTTAGCGTTTTGACCATTTGTAATGAAGGTCTTTGATCCGTTGATCCGGTATTGATTGCCGTCTTTGACTGCGGTGGTCTTGATGCCCTGAAGATCAGATCCAGCGCCCGGTTCTGTCATTGCGATTGCACCAATCAATTCGCCGGTCGCCATGCGCGGCAGCCATTTTTGCTTTTGTTCTTCAGAACCAAAATGCTGGATGTATGGAGCAACAATCGCAGAATGAAGCGCGATGCCAAAGCCATCCACACCGTGATGGCCGATCGCTTCAATGATTGCCGCTTCATGCGCGTAAGTTCCGCCCGCGCCGCCATATTCTTCAGGTACGGCAGCGCAAAGCAATCCGTTTTCGCCAGCTTTTTCCCACTGTGAGCGTGGTACGATTTCGTCTTTTTCGTATTGCTCGTAGTGAGGAGCAATTTCGTTTTCCATAAACTTGTTTGCCATGTCGGAGACGAGGCTGACCTCGTCATCCATCCATGCAGGTTTCGGAAAGTTTAAAACGTCGCTAGCTGGCATGATTTACTCTTCTTAGAATGCATCCGCTTCCAGTGCCATCATGCTTTCGCATCCGGTCTGGATACGAGCAAGATGAGCACCTGCTTCTGGCATGACGCGCTCCATGAAGTAGCGGCCGGTCATCAACTTCTCTTCATGGAATGACGTGGAGCCGTTAGCACCTTCTTT